>DASVNS010000407.1:0-9468 GCA_036383735.1 Phenylobacterium sp.
GCACATCATCAAGGCGGTCGAACTCCCGCTGCTCCAGGCGGCGCTCGCCGTCACCGGCGGCAACAAGCTGCGCGCCGCCGAGATCCTCGGCATCAACCGCAACACCCTGCGCCGGAAGATGGAAGACGCCGGCCTGGAACCCCGGCGCGACAACACGTCCGCCGTGCACCCCACCGAGCCCCTGACCTCCGACGGCCGCAGGATCGCAGCCTAGCCCTTGGTGGTCCTGGCGGTCCCGACTTCGCACTCACCACGGCCGTACTGGCGGGGTCTCCGCCGCATCCTGATAGCGCTGGTCCTTCGGCGAGACCCGGAAAGCGCGGATGAGTAGACGTCGGTGACGGGCGGCGGCGCCCGGTCTGGCTCCACGGCATGGATTTCCAGATGCGCGGCGGCGAAGGGCGAACCCACCTCCCCGCGACCGAGCCAGTCGGCGACATGGGAGATTTCGAGGACGCGACCGCACCATTCAAAGCGTTCAACGTGGTGCGGGCGGCCGGGGTCGAACCGGCACGGGCCTTGCGGCCCTACGGATTTTCGTACCACTTCGGCTTTCGCCGCCGCCATCGGCGTTCGTGGTCTGGACTATCCCTTCGCCATAGCCGTCAGGCCTTAGGCGCCGCCCGTCTAGTCTCTACACCTTCCCAGGAGGCGGTTGCCGCATGGGCTTGGCTCGGGATCGCCATCTGACAGGGTTCCCCGAATTTGAGCGGTTCTACGTCCGGGATTTCCCCCGGCGCACTCAGATCTTCAATTCAAGTCCGTTGCGTCTACCAATTCCGCCACGCCCGCGTGACGGCCCGGCTTGCCACAGCCCGGCGGCGCGCGTCCACAGGGATCGGCCGCGGGCGTGCAACGTGGCCTTCAACCGCAAGGCGGCGCATGATGCTCCAACGACCCAGGGAGGACCCCATGACCCGACCGATCTATGCCGCCGCGATCGCCGCCCTGGCCATGGGTTCGGCCCCGCCGGCGGCCGCCACCACCGCCCAAGGGCTCGGCTCGCTGTTCTCCTGCGATGCGGAAGGTTCGGCGAACACCACCGGCGCGGTCGTCGGCGGTCTGGTCGGCGCTCTGGCGGGCAGCCAGGTCAGCAGGAACGAGCGAGGGCTGGGCGCGGTGATAGGCGCCGGCCTGGGCGCGGCGATCGGCAACAACATCGGCTGCCGGATGGACCGCAAGACCAAACTGGACGCGCAGGCCGCCTTCGAACGCGCGCTCGAGACCGGCCAGGCGCAGAGCTGGTCCGACGCCCAGACGGGCTCCAGCGGCCGCATCGCCGTGCTCGGTTCCTCATCCGCCGGGGGCGGCGCCAGTCCGAGCTATTCCGGGCGCTGGCGCTACGCCCAGGGCGTAACGGTCGCCCGCAAGGTGAGCGATACGGGCGGGACCTATTCGGGCGCCGGCCGCGTCAACGTGCGCGCGGCGCCGAACGCTTCGGCTCCGGTCGTCGACCGCTTGCGGGCAAGCGAGCCCTTCGAAGCGGCCGGCGCGGTGGCGGGCGGATGGCTGGCGGTCGTCGAGGACGGCTTGATCCAGGGCTATGTCTCGCGCTCGGTCGTGCAGCCCGCGGCGGGCGGCGGCGGCGAATGCCGGCTCGTGGAGCAGACCGTGAACGAACGCGGCCAGCCGGCCTACCGCGAGCAGTTCAACGCTTGCCGCGACGCCTCGGGGCAGTGGCGCCTGACCGCCGCCTGATCGAGCATCTGCGCAGGGATGGACACTAACTTGGGCTAAGGGGAACACCTTGTCCGGCTGTGGGCGGAGACGGGTTCCGCGCCTTCGGGCGAATGCACGGCCTTGACCTCGCAGCCCGCGAGCGGCAAGGCCTGCCCCGCCATGATCCTTACCCTCTCCTGCGACGACCGGCCCGGCATCGTCGCTCGCGTGTCGGCGCTGCTGTTCGAACGCGGCGCCAACATCCTCGACGCCCAGCAGTACGACGACCAGGAGACCGGCCGGTTCTTCATGCGCGTGGTCTTCGATCCGGGCGACGCCACCGCTGAGGCCTGGAGGACGGCCTTCACCCCGCTCGCCACGGAATACGCCATGACCTGGGCGGTGCGCGGCCGCCGCGAACGTCGGCGCGTGATGATCCTTGCCTCCCAGACGGACCATTGCCTGTCCGACCTGATCTGGCGCTGGCGCCAGGGCGAGCTGCCGATGGACATCACGGCGGTCGTCTCGAACCACCCCACTTCGACCTTCCCTCACACCGACCTGCAAGGCATCGCTTTCCGCCATCTGCCGGTCACTGTGGACACCAAGGCGGCCCAGGAAGCTGCGCTGTGGCGGCTGGTCCAGGAAACCGGGACCGAACTCGTCGTCCTCGCCCGCTATATGCAGGTCCTGTCGGACGACCTCTCCGCCAAGCTGGCCGGGCGTTGCATCAACATCCACCACTCGTTCCTGCCGGGCTTCAAGGGCGCGCGCCCCTATCACCAGGCTCATGCCCGGGGCGTGAAGGTGATCGGCGCCACCGCGCACTACGTCACCGCCGACCTGGATGAGGGTCCGATCATCGAGCAGGATGTCGAGCGCATAAGCCATCGCGACACCCCCGCCAACTTGATCCGCAAGGGTCGCGACATCGAGCGCCGCGTCCTGGCTCGCGCGGTGCGCTGGCACGTCGAGGACCGGGTGCTGCTGAACGGCCGCAAGACGGTGGTCTTCACCGACTGATGGGATTTGACGGTCTGGGCAGTCCCAGGCCGGGTTCTGGGATCGACGCGGAGTTCGAGGCTTCGGGCCTGGACCCGGCCTTGAAAAACTCCACCTGACCTGCGCCGCGCCGCAGGCGCCCAATTTCGACACCAAGCCGCCAAGACCGCCAAGGACGCCCAGCCATCCGCTGTCGGCGGTGCTCGCGCAGGCCTCTTGGTGATCTTGGTGGGCTTGGCGGTCGTCTTGTTCTTTCGGCGGAGCCTGCGGCGCGCGGTCGACCTACTCGGCCGGGTGCTCCTTGAGGGCCGGAGCGTTCTGGGGCTTCCAGAGACGATCCGAGAGGAAGCGGCACATCACGTAGAACGCCGGTGTGAACAGCAGGCCGAAAGCGGTCACCCCGATCATCCCGAAGAACACCGCCGTCCCCAGCGCCTGGCGCATCTCGGCTCCCGGCCCGCTCGCGATGACCAGGGGCAGCACGCCCAGGATGAACGCGAACGAGGTCATCAGGATCGGCCGCAGGCGCGTATGCGCGGCCTCCACCGCCGCGTCCCAGCGGCTCAGACCCCGCTCCTCGGCCTGCTTGGCGAACTCGACGATCAGGATGGCGTTCTTGGCCGCCAGCCCGATCAGCACCACAAGCCCGATCTGGGTCAGGATGTTGTTGTCGAAACCGCGCAGGTTGACGCCGAGAATGGCGGCGAGCAGGCACATCGGCACGATCAATATGATCGCCAGCGGCAGGGTCACGCTCTCGTATTGCGCCGCCAGCAGCAGGAACACGAACACCACGGCCAGGCCGAAGGCGATCGCTCCGGTATTGCCGGCCGTCTTCTGCTGGTAGGCCAGTTCGGTCCACTCGTAGCCGAAGCCCTCCGGCAGCCTGGCCTTGGCCATCTCCTCGACGCGGTTCAACGCCTGGCCCGACGAATAGGCCGGCTTGGTGTCGCCCTGCAGCTCAGCGGCGGGGAACAGGTTGTAGCGCACCACGCGGTAGGGGCCGCTGTCGTCGCGCACGGTCGCCACCGAGCCCAGCGGCACCATCGCCCCGGAGAGCGAGCGGGTCTGCAGGCGGGCGATGTCGGACGCCTCGTCGCGATACGGCGCGTCCGCCTGCGCCGTCACGCGATATGTCCGGCCGAGATAGTTGAAGTCATTGACGAACGCCGAGCCCAGGTAGACCGACAGCGTCTCGAAGACCCGCTCGGGCGGCACGCCCGACAGCTGAGCCTTGTCCCGGTCGATGTCGGCCCACAGCCTCGGGGTCGAGGTGTTGAACAGCGTGAAGACCGAGGTCAGCTCTTCCTGCTGGTTTCCCTGCATCATGAGGTCGCGCGTGGCTTGCTCGAGGGCGCGGTAGCCCATGCCCCGGCGGTCTTCGACGATCAGTTTCCAACCCCCGCCGGTGCCGATGCCCCGCACGGGCGGCGGCTGGATCACCAGCACGTTGGCGCCCTGGATGTCGCTCAGCCTGGCCCGGAGCGCCGCCAGCACTTCGGGCGCCTTGACGCCCTTCTTCGCCCGCTCATGGAACGGCGTGAGCGGAAGGAAGATGGTCCCGACGTTGGGGGCATTGCTGAAATTGGTGCCGTCCAGTCCCACGAAGGCGCCGGCGTGCTCCACGCCCTTGACGCTCATCGCCTCCTCGACGACCTGCTTCACCAGCGCGTCCGAGCGCGCCAGCGACGATCCCGGCGGCAACTGCACGACGGCGACGAAGTAGCCCTGGTCCTGCGGCGGGATGAAGCCGGTCGGCGTGGCCGCGAAGCGCCAGCCGGTCAACAGCAGCAGCACCGCATAGATGGCCAGCATGATCAGCCCGCGCCGCACCGTCACCGCCGTCAGCCTGCCGTAGCGGTCGCTGAGCGCGGCGAACACCTCGTTGAACTTTCGGCCGAAGATCTGGAACGGCTTGCGCCACCCCCTGGCCGGCGCGGGGTGTTCGGGGTGACGCCGCAGCACCAGGGCCGCCATGGCCGGCGACAGGGTCAGCGACACCAGGCAGGAGATCACGGTAGCGCTCGCGATGGTCAGCGCGAACTGCTTGTAGAACTGGCCCGAGATGCCTGTAATGAACGCGGTCGGCACGAACACCGCCACCAGCACGAGGGCGATGGCGATCAGCGCGCCGCCCACTTCGTCCATGGTGTGATAGGCGGCCTCCCGAGGGGCCATCCCCTCGGCCAGCTTTCGCTCCACGTTCTCGACCACCACGATGGCGTCGTCGACGACGATGCCGATGGCCAGCACCAGGCCGAACAGCGACAGGTTGTTCAGCGACGCGCCGAACCCGGCCATCACGGCGAAGGCGCCCACCAAAGAGACCGGTATGGCCACCACCGGTATGATGGCCGCCCGCCACGTCTGCAGGAAGACGATGACCACCAGCACGACGAGGAGGACCGCCTCGAACAGGGTCTTGCGGACCTCCTTGATCGACTCGGCGACATATTCCGTGGGGTTGTAGACGACCGTGTACTTGAGGCCGGGCGGGAAGCCTGCCGACAGCTCGGTCATCGTCTTCAGCACGGAATCCGCGGTGGACAGCGCGTTCGAACCCGGCCGCTGGCTCACACCGATGGCCACAGCCTTCTGGCCGTGGTCGAGGTAGGCGCTCACCCGATAGTCCTGCGCCCCCAGCTCCACCCGCGCCACGTCGCTTACCCGCACCACGTGGCCGCCGGCGTCGGTCTTCAGCATGACGTTGGCGAACTGCGAGGGCTCGGTGAGCCGGCCCTGGGTGTTGATGTTCAATTCGAACGACGATCCGGCCGGGCTGAACGGAGCCTGGCCGACGGCGCCCGCCGCCACCTGCACGTTCTGGGCGCGCAGCGCGGACACGATTTCACCGGCTGTGAGGTCGTGCGCCGCCGCCTTGTCCGGGTCGATCCAGATCCGCATGGCGTAGTCGCGCGCCCCGAGGATCCGGGCGTCGCCCACGCCGTCCAGCCGGGCCAGCCGGCTTCGCACCTGGAGCAGCGCGTAGTTCGAGATGTAGTCCGGGCTGCGGGCGCCGTCCGGCGAATAGAGATGGATCACCATCAACAGATCCGGCGAGGACTTGCGGGTCACCACCCCCAGCCGGCGCACGTCCTCGGGAAGCCTGGGCTCGGCCGACGCCACCCGGTTCTGGACCAGAACCTGGGCGTTGTTGAGGTTGGTGCCCAGCTTGAACGTCAGCGTGATGGTCAGCTGGCCGTCCGAGGTCGAGGACGAGGACATGTAGAGCATGTCCTCGACGCCGTTGATCTCCTGTTCCAGCGGCGTGGCGACCGTGTCGGCGATCACCTCCGCCGAAGCCCCGGGATAGCTCGCATTCACCGTGATCGTGGGCGGCGCGATCTCCGGATACTGGGCGATCGGCAGCGCCGGATACGAGAAGGCGCCCAACAGGATGATGATGACCGAAATGACCGCCGCGAAGACCGGACGGTCGATGAAGAAGCGTGAGAATCTCATGGGACTATCGCGTCCCGGCGTTGGTGGCCTGGGCGGCGGGCTGTTCGAGCACGCTCGGCTGCGGGGCCGTCCGCGCCGCGGCGACGATCCGGCCCGCCTTGGCCGCGACCTTCATCCCGGGACGAACCCGGGCCTGCCCATCGATGATCACCCGGTCGCCGGGCCCCAGCCCGCTTCGGACCACACGCAGGCCATCGACGATCGGCCCCAGGACGACCTTTCGCGGCTGCACCGTATCGTCCTTGCCCACCACCAGGACCACCTTGTCGGATTGGTCCGCCGCCACGGAAGCGTCGGGGATCAACAGCGCCGTATATGCGCCCGAGCCCAGCAACCGCATGCGGCCGTACATGCCCGGGGTCAGCAGGTTGTTCGGATTGCGCACCACCGCGCGGCCACGGATCGTGCCCGAGCCCAGGTCCAGGGCGTTATCCACGAAGTCCATGCGGCCGTGCCAGTTGTAGTCGGTCTCGTCCTGCAGCTGGATGTCCACCGGATTGGAGGCATAGCGCGAGCTGGTCCGCGTCCCGGCCTCGTTGGCCCGCTGGTACTTCAGGTAGACCGCCTCGGACCCGGTGAAGGTGAAATGGATCGGGTCCAGCGACACCACGGTCGTCAGCAACGTGGCTTCCGACCCGCTGGCCGCCACCAGATTCCCCACGTCGACGCGGTGATCCGACACGCGGCCGGCGATCGGCGAGGCGATGCGGGTGAACGAGACGTCCAGCTGCCGGGCTTCGACCTGCGCCCTGGCCGCGGCGACGCCCGCATCGGCCGAGCGCTGCTGCGCCAGTCGGCTGTCGTACGAAGACTTGGAGACGAAACCCTTGTCGAGCAGGGTCTTGGCGCGATCCAGCTCCAGCCGGGCATTGGCGGCCTGCGCCTCGGCGCTGGCCTGGTCGGCGCGCGCCTGGGCGAGCGCCGCCTGGTACGGCCGCGGATCGATGACGAAGAGCAACTGCCCCTTCTTCACGATTTCGCCGTCGCGGAACGCCACGGTCTGGACGTAGCCCGACACGCGCGGCCGCACTTCGACCCGTTCGATGGGTTCGAAGCGGCCCACGAATTCGTCCCAGTCGATGATCTGGTGCGCCAGGGGCGTAGAGACCGTCACCGGCGCCGGCGGGGGCGGGCCATCGGCCTTCTTCGCCGCACAGGAAACGAGAAGGGGGAACACAAGCGCTCCCACGGCCCAGCGAAGCGCTCCCGACATGCCCAACTCCTTGTCGTAGAGCCCAGCGCATACACGCGCGCCGAGCCGGCCCATCCGCGGCGCCGCCAAGTTAACTGGGGGCGACGCGGCGATCTGTCCAGACCCTCATTTGAGGGAAGCTCACCTTCCGCCCGGGTGACCGCTCAGCGGCCTGGCGGCGGCGCCCCATAGGCAACCTGATTGATCCCGTTCGGCGGCAGGGGCGGACCCATGACCCACGTCTGTCCGAGGTCGGTGGAGCTCGCCATCTTCCCCGGCCAGCCGGTTCCCACCAGGATCCGCCGATCGCCCCATAAGGGGGTCACGGGGGTCTTTTGCGCCCGACGCTCCCAGGCGATCCCGTCCGGCGAGGTGAAGACGAAATTGCCGCCGGAGGTGAAGAACTCCCTCCCCGTCCAGAAGACCGTCCGCAGATCCTCGCCAGGCTCGTTGACCTGGTGCTCCCAGGTCTTGCCGTCGAGGCTGCTCATCCGCAGGCCGTCGCCCCCCGTCACGACGAAGCGCCCGGCGCCGAACGCCACCGCGCGGATGAACGGCATCGCGGTGGTGACGTGCTGGATCGACCGGCCGTCCGGCGAGACGGCGCTCCAGCACGCCTTGATCTGGCCGGCGCCGCAATTGCCGGTGAACACGAACCGGCCATTCCCCGCCGCGCCGCTGCGGAACCAGAACGCCCAGTCCGGCCCGCCATAGTCGATCCTGCCGCCCCGGTTCCAGGTCTCGCCGTCGTCGGACCACAGCAGCACCCGGTCCGCTCCGCCGGCGACGAAGCGGCCATCGCCGAACAGCACGGGGGTGATCCGGTTGGGGGCCTTCAGCACCTCGGTCCAGGCCGCGCCGTCCGGCGAGACCAGGATGTGGCCGGCCTGCGTCTCGCGGTTCCACCCGCCGCCGCCCACGGCCACGAACTTGCCGGCCCCGAAGGCGACGCTCATCAGGTTGTTGCTGTCGTCGCCGCCGCTCCCGGCCCACTCCACGACGTTCTCCCAGGTCACGCCGTCCCGCGAACTCATCCGGCGACCGCCATAGCCCACCGCGACATAGACCCCGCCCTCGGCGGCGAGCGCGTCGTTCACCGGCCAGCCGTGGGCGGTGACCAGGACGGCCGGGGCGCCCGCCAGGAAATCGCGTCGTTTCATCCCGCCCGCCTCGATCGACCGCATCTGCTGCCGATCAAGCTGCCTCCATCTCCCGGGCATTGTCGATGCCGGCCTGGCGCAGCGCCTCGATCAGTTCGGCGACCACGGCGGCCAGCTGTTCGGGATCGCGGCTGCGGATCACCAGGTTCGAGCCGTACCCGTCCGGGCTGAAGAACGGGTAGCTGCCCAGCGACATGTCGGGGTGCGCCTTGGCCACCGTCTCCAGCGGCTCGGCGAGCTGGCCTTCGCCCGAGCCTTCGACCCGCACGGTGCGCGAGACCGTCGGCCGGCCGCCCCGCATCCTGGGGCCGACATCCTCCAGCATGCCGCGCATGATCTGCGGCACGCCGGCCAGGGTGAAGACGTTGCCGATGGTGAAGCCGGGCGGGCCCTGCACCGGGTTCTTCACCAGCGCGCCGCCCACCGGCACCCGCGCCATCCGCCGCCGCGCCGCATTCAGCTGGTCGCCCCAGCGGGCCGTCATCATGGCCAGGATGTCGGGGTGCTCTTCCAGCGCGACCTCGAACGCCGCGGCCACGGCGTCGGCGGTGATGTCGTCGTGGGTCGGGCCGATGCCGCCGGTGGTGATCACATAGTCGTAGCGCGCCCGCAGCGCGTTCAGCGCCGCCACGATCTCCTCCAGCACGTCCGGCACCGTCCGCGCCTCGGCCAGGTCCACCCCGATCACCCCCAGGTACCGGGCGATGTCGCGCAGGTTGGTGTCCTGGGTGCGCCCGCTGAGGATCTCGTCCCCGATGATGAGCACCGCACAGGTGACCCGCTCTTCGTCCGTGCTCGCCATCCGCCGGTCCCTCGCCTACATCAGCCTGCCGCCCACCGACTAAAGCGTTCCATGCACTTCCCGCAACCACTCGTCCGCGGAACCCTCGTCAGCCGCTACAAGCGCTTCTTCGCCGACGTGGTGCTGGACGACGGGACCGAGATCACCGCCCACTGCCCAAATCCGGGCGCCATGCTGGGCCTGAACACCCC
>DASVNS010000408.1:0-24339 GCA_036383735.1 Phenylobacterium sp.
GCTTTCCGTCCGGCGCAAGAACCCCGCCGGGAACGACGCGAAGAAACGTGTTCACCGCTGAGAATCGCCCTTCTGTGACCCCGACGGCAAGGCTGGCGAAATTGATGCCGGCGAGCATGGCCAGGTGCATGGTGAACCAGGCGCGCGGATTGCACTCGATCAAGACCAATCCGCCGGCGGCGGTGCGGCGCGCGTCGAAGCTCACCAGACCCTCGAAGCCGATCCGCCGCGTCGCCTTGCCAACCAGATCGCAGAATTCCGGGTCCGCGAAGAACTCGATCCCGACGTTCACCATCCTACCCAGGATAGGCCGATGCACATGCCGATAGGCCTGGAACGTCGTCACCCGCCCGCCGTGACAGAACGCGGCCGCGCACAGGTCGGAGCCGGGTACGAAGTCCTGGATCAGGATCGGCGCGTAGTCGATCGCCTCCCAGTCGGGCCGGCCAGCCTCGACCACCCGCACGCCGGCGCTGCCCTGGCCGTTCAATGGTTTGAGGACGAGGCGCTGGTCGGCGGGCCTGGCGGCGACAAGGCGCTTCGCTTCGTCCAGGTCAGACGCCACGACGGTCGGCGGGTGGGGGATGGCGCCGTCGTGGCAGAACCTGGCGAAGTCGTCCTTGCGCGCCACCCGGGCGAGCGCGTCGGCGCTGGGCGACGGGCAAACCGCGCATTCGATCGCATCGCCGAAGCGCGCCAAGAACTCTGTCGTCAGCATGTCGGCGGCGAAGACGCGCAGGTTAAGGTGGTCGGCGGCGATACGGTTGATCTGCTCAGCCGTGCGCGGATCGCGGTAGCCCCACTCGGCCTCGATCCAGGCCGTGCAGTACCGCGATCCTGCCAGTCCCCGCGTCGGCCATGAACTTTCGTTGCGGCTGCCGAGCACGACGATCCGGCTGACCTGCCCCGGCAAGGCGGCCAGGCAACGGAGCACGCGGTAGCCGAGACGGCCGTTGGACACCAAAAGCAGGATCGTGGCCCCGTCGGCGGGGGCGCCGATCTCCGGTCGGCAGGGCGATGCGCGCTTTCCGATGGTCAAGCCTGCCGCCGGCGATCCTGAACCCCCAACCATGCTCATACTGTAGTTGCGCGCCGTGGCGGCGCATCACCACCTTTCGGGACGCGCCCGGCCGCCGCCGAATAGACCGACGCCCTCCCCGCATCGGGGGACGCAGCGGCCGCCGCTTCCGGGCGATTTTCCTCGATAGTGCGGGGCGCCGATCCGCGCTTCAGCCGTCGACGCCACCGGCAAGGGAAACTCAATGGGCTTGGACGCTCAGACCGAGGTCGCAATCATTGGTGCGGGACCTTACGGCCTTTCCCTGGCAGCCCACTTGGCGCGTCATGAGACGCCGTTCCGTCTGTTCGGCAGGCCGATGGAGAGCTGGCGGTGCAACATGCCCGACGGCATGTTCCTGAAATCCGGGGGAGCGGCCTCCAGCCTCTCGGATCCAACGGCGCGGCACACGCTTCAGGCATTTTGCGCGAACGAAGGCTCGGAGTACGGCCCGTGGGACGTTCCCGTCTCGATCGACCTCTTCAGGCGATATGCCCTCTGGTTCCAGGCGCAACTCGTCCCGACGGTCGAGGAGAGCAAGGTCGTACGCTGTGCGCGGGGGCCAGCCGGTTTCGAGATTGAGACGGACCGCGGCGAACGGCTGACCGCAAGAACGGTCGTCGTCTGCATCGGCATCAGCAACAGTGCGCACCTGCCGGACGAGCTCGAAGGGTTTGACCGTTCGCTCGTTTCACACACCTCCGATCACACGTCTTTCGAATCCTTCAGGGGCCAGAAGGTCGCGGTGCTCGGTCGCGGTCAGTCGGCCCTGGAGTCCGCGGCCCTGCTGAAGGAGGCCGGGGCCGCTCCCTTCCTGATCACGCGGCGCCCAGACGTGGAGTGGGCGGATCCGGACGGAGAAAGGTCCGCGTACGAAAGGCTGAGGCATCCGCGCACGTCGATCGGCATCGGTTGGCGCTATTGGTTCCTGACCCGTCCCGCCCGGCCGTTTCATGCTCTTCCCTCGGCCATGAGGAAGAGTCTGGTGGACACGGTCTTGGGTCCGTTCGGATCGTGGTGGCTGCACGATCGGGTGGTGGGGCAGGTCCCCATCCTGACCGGTTGGTCGCTTCGCGAAGCGAGCTGCGGCTCTGGCCAGATGGTCCTCCATCTGGAACGCGGGGGCGCGACAAAGCTCTGTGTCGATCACGTGATCGCGGGAACCGGCTATCGCGTAGCGCCCGGGTCCTTTCCCTTCCTGGATCAAAGCCTGCGTCGCGAAGTGTATTGGGAGTACGGCAGCCCGCGGCTGACCTACGGTTTCGAATCCACGGCGCGCGGCCTTTACTTCCTCGGGCTGGCCTCGGCTCAGAGTTTCGGTCCCGTCATGAGGTTTGTTGCCGGGGCGCATCTGGCGGCGCCCAGCCTTGCGCGTCGGCTGGCGGCGTCCAGGCGGCGGGCGCCGCTCTTGGCGGCAGAACCGGGTTGTGGCTTCGAAGGAGTGGGTTCCCGCTCGAATGCTTTGCGGCCTTAGTATGTCCATTAACTGACAGACCCGCGTTACAATTAAAATCCCGTTCATATTAGTGCCTTAGCGGTAGAGTTCCGCGAGTTTCGGCATAGGCTCGGGAAGAACACAGTCTATCTCAGAGACGGAACTAGCGTAGCCGTCAGGCACAGCATGCCGTCTCATGTTCAGATATCAAATGATTGGCGTCAGTGAATCGACAGATAGGGTCGTTGTGTCGCAGCCTATTTATCTGATATGATCCAGTCATTATTTGCTATTAATTTGAGAGTAACCAATATTATGAAGTAATAAATGAAATTGTACGAAAAAGAAATAAATCTAATCCACCACGTGCGGCTTATGGCCACCTGCGTGGTCAGCATTTGTTTCGTATTTCTCTGCGCTCTTGTCAGCGGACGGCCGAATTATCTGCCGTCGCCACTTACGGAGCGCAGCTTGCCCCAAACCCAGCTCATCGAAGCCTCGTCCCTGGTCGCGTCCTTGGGCGTGAACGTCCATCTGAACTTCAGCGGCACTGCCTATCAGAACGTTGGCGCCGTGAAGGGCGCCATGGACTACCTGGGTCTGAATACCATGCGCGACATGGGCGCCCAGGTGAACACCGCGCCGTACGACACCCTGGCGAACCAAGGCTTCCACTTCGACTTCTTCGCCCCTGGAAGTCAGTACCAGCTCAGCATCAGCACGCTGACGCAGCGGCTGCATAGCTTCGCTGCGGCCCACCCGGGATCGATCGTAAGCCTGGAAGGCCCGAACGAGGTCAACAACTGGCCGATCAACTACGGCGGAACCTCCGACCTGGCGGCCGCCAAGGCTTACCAGCAGGCCTTCTTCAACGCCGCCAGCGGCGACGCCGTGCTGAACCCCATCCCGATGATCAACCTGTCGCTGGCCGCGGACCGGGCGTCGCAATACACGCCGCTTGGCGACATGTCCGGGGCCGCCGACATCGCCAACGTCCACGCCTATATGTCCTACGGCAACCAGCCGAGCGTTCAGCTCGCTACGCTGATGTCCTATGCCCAGGGGACGATGCCGGGCCGCCCCATGGCGATCACCGAGAGCGGCTATCCCACCTTGCCGTCCAGCTACGGCCAGGGCGTCGACGAGGCCACGCAAGCCAAGTTGACGCTGAACCTGGTGATGGACGCCACCAAGATGGGTGTGTCCTCGACCTACCTCTACGAGTTGACGGACAATCCCTATTCGGGCGGCGGAGCCTGGGACCACGGGGGCCTGTTCCGTAGCGACTGGACCGCCAAGCCCGCGGCGACAGCGCTGCACAACCTGACCACCATCCTCACCACCGGCCCCGGGGGAACCGCGACGGCTGCGCCCAGCTACACCGTCGCCGGCCTGACCGACTACAATGCGAGCCTTACTGTCCACGAGAAGGGTGGGGCCTACGACATCGTGCTGTGGCGTGAGCCGGACATCTGGGACGCCGTCAATCACAAGCCGATCGCCGCCGCGGCGCAGACCGCGACTGTCAACCTGGCCCAGGCCGTGACCGGATACGCGGTCTACGACCCGCTGGTCGGCACGGCTCCCATCGCCACCGGCGGCGCCACCAGCCAGATCAGCGTCCGGGTCACGGACCACCCCCTCATCATCGAGCTCCAGGGCGGATCGACGACCACCACGCCCGCCACGCCCGCCACGCCCGCCACGACTCCTACGACGACCCCGACCCCGACCCCGACCCCGACGACGACGACCACCACGTTCAACCAGGTCTCCGGCACTGACGTGAGTCAGACGCTCTGGGGCTCGGCCGGCCGCGACCTGGTCAAGGCCTATGCCGGCAATGACACGGTCTATGCGGGCGATGGCGGCGACAGCATCGACGGCGGGGCCGGCGACGACCTGCTTTACGGCAAGGCGGGCTCCGACAGCATCGTCGGCGGGGCCGGCGCCGACAAGTTTGTCTTCGACGGACCGATCTCCTCGGGGATCGACACGATCGTGGATTTCAACCCGGTCTACGACACCATCTACCTGGACGACGCTGTCTTCACGCATCTGGGCTTCGGCGGCATGGCGGCGAGCGCGTACAGGCAAGGGGCGGCTGCACAGGATTCCAGCGACCGCATCGTCTACAATCCGACCACCGGCGACCTCAGCTACGACGCGGACGGCCTGGGTGGCGCCGGAGGCAGCGTCTTCGCCCACCTGCAAAAGTCGCTGACGCTGAGCGCCAGCGATTTCGTCATCTTCTGACGTACGCAGGCGGGGCTCGTCCCGTGGTCGGCCACGCAAAGTGACCTGATCGGGGGACGCACAAAGGCCGTCCGACGAGTGGTCTGAACCTCGGAGCCAATCCAGGGGAGATCACGGCGGCATGGGCGCTTTGGAGCGTGACGACGAGGGCGCCGGCAGGGGAGCAGATGCAGCCCCGCCAGCGCTCTCGCTCCTGGCGCGGCTTTCAAGCGGGCTGCTGTTTGCACACCGCCCCGGATTTGCCGCGGTGCAGTCGGTGCTGCTGCAAGGGCTGACCGTCCTCGCCAATCTGGTGACGGGTATCATTACGGCGAGGCTGTTGGGCGCACAGGGGCGCGGCTTCTATGCGGTCGCGGTGACCTGGCCGGCCTTGCTGGGCATGGCTGCGCTGGCCGGAACGGGAGACGGGCTGCTCCTGAGGCTCCGACGCGAGCCGCTGTCAGCAACCGCAAGCGTGGCATGGGCGGCTCTGGTCGCGCTGACCTTTTCGGCGGTGCTGACGGGCGTAGCATATCTGCTGATGCCACGGCTGCTGGGCCACGATCAGCAGGACGCCCTGGAGATCGCCAGGCTCGGGTTGCTGCTCACGCCCTTCGTCGCCACGGGGGCGCTGTTCCGGCAATCCTTCGCCGGCCGCGGCAAGTTCCTGCTCGGCAACCTTGCAGCCTTCCTGCCGCACCTCCTTCATGCGGTTGCGGTCGCCCTCTTCGCCCTGACGTCCGCCTTGACGGTGGGCACGGCGGTGGCGAGCTTGTTTTGCGGTGTCATCGCCTCGCAGCTGGTGCTGCTTCGGTTTCTGCTCCGGGAGATCGGCGGGCCGGTTGCCGGGCTCAAAGCGGCCGCCTCCTGGATCTCCAACTTCGCACGGCGAGCCGCTCCCGCCGAACTGCTCACCCTCTGTTCGAGTTGGGCGGACCGCCTGGTGCTGATCATGTTGCTCGCGCCGCGAGAACTCGGTCTCTACGCCGTGGCGTATGGCTTTTCCCGTGTGGTCACCATCGCGACGCCGCCCTCGGGAATCCTGTTGTCCACCATGAGCGGGCGTGAGCCGCGCGAGGCGAAGAGGCTGCATGACACCGCGGTGCGTTTTTGCATTGCCGCGCTCGCCACGGCGGTCGCGATCTTCTTCGTTCTGAGCGACTGGCTCATCCACGTCTTCTACGGGGCGGAATTCCTGCCCGCAGTCGGGGTCTTCAAGATCCTGGTCCTGCAGGCCGCCGTGAACCAGGTCGCGATGATCACGGCGCAGCTCTACCTGTCGATGAACCGGCCTACGGTCACCTCCTGCATTGAATTCATCGCCGTGGCGGTGAGCGCGACGCTTATGATCTGGCTGTCGCCCCAGTACGGCGCACGAGGGGCCGCTATCGGACTCCTGGCTGGGACAAGCACACGCCTTGTCCTGCTGTGGTGCGGGCTGATTACCCATCTGGGGCTGTCGCTGCCGCGCCTATGGATCAATGTCGACGACCTTCGGACCGCAAGGTCCCTGCTCAAAGCCTGAGGTCCGCGCGTCATCCAGGGCGGGCCGATGTGGGACGGGCGGGTCGAACATGAGCCGCGGCCTGGAGAACGCGCAACAGCTCCTTCGCCCCGCGCACTCCAAGCAAGACCGTGGTCTTCATTGATATGACCGCCCCATAGCGCCAACCGGGGCCGCGCCGGCACAAATCGACGAAGGTGGAATAGCTGCCGAGGATCTTGCGCCAGCCGCCCTTCCTGACGGCGGCATACAGCGAGAAGGGAAGAACGTCGGCTTCACCTGAGGGGGCGACCGCGACGCTCGCCGGCTGGGGAGCGTTGGTGACCATGGCCACGTAGGCCGCCGTGTAGTCGATCCCGACCTGAAGCAAAGAGATCATGTTGCCCCAGGATCGGCAATTGGCGTCGATGTGCCATAGGCGCGAATCCCGGTCGCGCAGGAAGCCGAGCTCGATGAACCCGCGGCACCCCAGAACCGCCGCCGCCGCCCTGCCGGCCGCGAGGAGATCGGGGTCGTCGAACATGGCGACCCGCGCGCTGGGTCCCAACGCCCACTGCGCCGCCGCCACCTTCAGCCCATGTTCGATGATGGGCCCCCGGTCGCCGATCAGGGCGCCGTACATCACCATCTCGCCGTTGATATGCTGCTGGTAGAAGACGCTTCCGGACTGGCGGCGGGTCAACTCCTGGACCGCCAGCTCGACCTCCTGCAGCGTGGACGCCGCGCGCACCCCTTCTCCGCCTGCGCCGACGCGATCCTTCACCAGCAGGGGAAGCCCGAGCCGCTCGACGGCTTGCGACGGCGTCACCTCGCGCGCATCCAACTGTGCGGGGACGCCGATGCCGCTGTCGCGAAGGACCGCGTTCAGGGCGAACTTGTCGAGCAGCACGCTCGGCGGCAGGCGGGAGCAGGCCAGGCCTCGGGCGGCGAGATCCGAGAGGGCTGAGCCGCTCAATCCCGCGGCCGAGAGAGTCGGTTCGTTCACGAGCACGTCCACGATCCTGTCGCGTCTCAGGACCTTGCCATCGAACGAGAGGGCGCCGCCTCGCTCAGCGAGGGTGAGGCAGGCGTCGTAGAACCAACAGTCCCGCAACCAGCGGGTCCGTGCGGCCGGGCCCGCGGTCTGGGTCTGGCGCCTCGGTGGGCTGCGCACCCTGACCACGCGAACGCCGCAGCGTCTCAGGGTGCAGGCAAGCTGGTCGAACTGCTCGTTTCCGCGGTCCGTCACAATCAGGACCGTGGGTCGTCCGCCGGCGCTGTCCGATCGTATCGTTCCTAGACAAGCTGGACTATCGAGGGCGTTGTCACCAATTGAAGCTTCACTATTGTGACGGAGTTCTAAGTTATCCTCGACGCCAACAAAGTCTGACTTGCTGTAGGTGGACATAACAACCGTCGCATTGGGCTTCACCGAAACTAGACGGCTGGTTTGTTGTCGTGGCAAGGGGATTCTCCCCACGATCCAATGCTGTGCGGCCAATATCTCGCCCCCGCCTCGCCACCTTTGGTGACGACGCGACGATTGACTAATGCAGGCCAGGGATTGCCCGGTGGACCGCAGGGAGTGGTCGCGTGCCGGGCCGCGGTAGCGGAGGGGACCTTTCAGCTCAGTCGGGCAGCCCTGGGCGCTCGGCCGTTCCTGCGGGCCAGCCGCAGCCCCACGGCGAGCCAGAACAAGACCCCGATCTCTCCGATCGTCGTCGTGACGGAGCTGAAAGCGAGCGCCTGGGCTAGCAGTACGGCGTTGGCTGCAAGCACAGGACCGTTGTCCACGCCGGAGGCTCCGGAGCGGGCGACCGCGGCGACCAGGAGCAGTGCGGCCATGGCCAGGTACAGGACGCCCGCCAGTATCCCCAGCGACAGCAGAACTTCTATGGGTCCGCCGTCGATGACACGGCTGCGAGAGGTGAAGTTGGCGGCGACGTTCGAGCTTCCCAGTCCCTCGCCCCAGGGCTGCCGAACCAGTTCTCCCAGGGCGTCGCCATAGGCCTTGCCGCGCTCGGTGAAGCTCTTGTCGCCGCCGAGGTTGGTCAGCGTCTCGATCCGTCGAGACACCAGCGCCTCGGATCTGGGATCCACGAGGGCCATTGGCGCAACGGCCACCAGCGCGGCCATCAGAGCCAGGATCGAGGCCCGGGTCCTCAGCGGAGAGCGGACCAGGAGCAGCAGCATCCCGGCCGCCAGGCCAAGCCACGCCGAGCGGACCAAGGTCACCGCCAGAGCCGCCAAGGCGAGCGGCACACCCAGCCAGCGGACGGGCGTCTTCATGCAGAGCGCCATGAGGATGAGTGCGTCGAGATAGTAGGCGAGGGAGGCTGGCGAGTTCATCGTGCCGAAGACACGCACTTCCAGCGGCCGAGGCGCACCGATGGAGCCCATTTTGCTGTTCAGCATCCACTGGGCGTCCCACAGCGGAAGCGCGACGAACTGGTAGACGGCATATAAGCCGATGAGTGGCAGCGCCAGCAGGGTGAGTGCGCCAAGCTCCCGGTTCAGATCGTCCAGCCGGTCGGAGTGGACGACGATGTAGCCGGCCAGCAGGGGCGGACACGCCCAGCGGAGCAGGTCGAGGGCTCCCGGCAGCAGCATGCCGTGGGCGATGGCGAGAACGAAACCGTACAGGACGGCGACGAGCAACACCGCCAACGGCCACTGCCCGGCCTTGCCCCTGGTCATGAAGAACCGGGGAAGGCTCAAGCCCGTCCAGGCGAGCGCAAGGTAGGGCGCCAGCATCAGGGTATTCGCCTGCTCGTATCCGATCCGCCCGTCGACGACGCGCCTGACGAAGGGCGTCAGCAGGAACAACCAGACGCAGACGGACACGAAGGTGGCCGGCCGGCGCTTGGCGTAGACGAGGCCGGCGAGGGCCGCGGCGCCGAACGGGAACAGCCAGCGCACGTATGCGGCCGCGGGCGTGAGGGCAGGCAAGGCGAGGAAGGCGAGCGCGAGCAGAACCCCGACCTGCCGCAGGACCGCGGCGTGCAGGCCGCCCGACCTGGCGGAACTGGGCGTGGGCGACTGCCCGGGGTCGTGGGCGGCGGCGTGATGCCCAGCTTGCCTTCGACGCGGGTCGGCTACCGATCCGGATGGCCCGACAGCTCGGCCCGTCTCGACTGCGTTGCGAAATGTGTTCACCCCAGCCTCGCCCGTTTCCAACAGCGCCGTCAGTAGGGACGAAGGATCGACAAGATCGGGAGCGAACCGCCGAAGTACGTGAAGAAGCTCTTCGTCCCCGAAGTCGCGACGACGATGACGTCGTCGGCCTTCACGGTTGGATCCTCGGCTCTGCCGCTGCGTATCTTCGACAGGTCGTAGACCTGGCTCTGACGCCGGCCATCGACGCTGCGGAAGACCGCTACGCGGCGGATGTTGGCCACCCTTGGGTCAGGCCCGTTCGCCAGCGCCACCGCCTGTAGCAGACTGGTCGGGCCGGTCAGCGGATAAATGCCAGGCTTCACCACGGCGCCGTCGACCGTCACCCTCTGGCTCACCGCCTGCTTGATCAGGACCGTGACCTGCGGGTCGCGAAGGTATCCTCCGTCCAGGCGATCCCTCAGCGATCGGCTCAACTCGTCCGCCGTCCGCCCTGCCGCGTTCACCACCCCGACCACGGGCAGCGTAAATTGGCCGGCGGCATCGACCTGGACGGTGCGGCTGAGTTCCGGGACCTGGAACACGACGATGTCCAGCGTATCGTCCGGCCCGATCCGGTAGCTGGAAACCACCGCGGGACCGGCGGGCGCCGCGGCGCCTGCAAGCGCCGGCGCGGGCGGAGCGCCTGGAGTTTGCGCGCGAGCCGAACCGAGGGCGATCAGTTGTAGGAGACAGGCGGAGAGCAAGGCAATCGGGCGAAACATGATGCGCCGTCCTCAGTTGAGGTAGTAGTCGTCGTGCATGCTGTCGTAGTAGCCGGCGTCCCCCGGCCCCTGGGCTTTCGATCGGCTCAGCACGACCCCCAGCAATCGCGCCCCGCGCTGACGCAGGCGCTCCACGGCGGCGATCACCGCGTCCCGAGGGGTCTTGGAATGCTGGACCACCAACACCGTGGCTTCGGACAACGACGCGATCGTCCAGGCGTCCGTGAGCGCCAGTACGGGCGGCGCGTCGAGGATCACGTAGTCGTATTCCTGCTCGAGCCGGCGCAGCAGGTCGCGAGCCGCCTGGCCGGAGAACATGTCTCGCGGCGTGAAAATCGGCGAGCCTTCTCCCAGCACGGTCAGCCCCGGCACCACATCGTTCTCGAGCGCCGTCTGCGGATCGGCCGCCCCGTCCAGCACATCCATGAGACCCGGGCGCGGTCCCGGTTGGGGGAGCCGAGCCAAACCGGTCTTGCGAAGATCGCAATCGATGAGGAGAACGCGATCCCCGCTCAGCGCCATGATCCGGGCCAGGCTCACCGCCAGCGCGCTCTTGCCTTCGCCCACCACAGCCGAGGTGATGCAGATGGACCTGGGGTTGGGCCGCCCGGGTTCGTCGCAAAGAGCCGCCCGGATGTTGCGGACCGACTCCGCATACTGGGATGCGGGTCGATCGACGACGTAGTCCCACGCGAGCGTGGGTTCCTCGGATTCGGCGGACTTGCGCCCCAGCAGCCGCCGCGGTCCGCTGCCCTTCAGCTCCGGCATGGCCGCGATGAACGGCAGGCGAAGCGCGGACTGGACTTCGGCGCCCGACCGGAATCCGCCTTCGCGAAGTTCGGCCGCCACCACCGCGCCAGCGCCGATCGCCGACCCGAATAGAAGCCCCAGAATGCCGAAGATCGCGGGCTTGGGGAAACTCGGCTCGCTCGGTGTTTCCGCCGTGGAGACGGTCCAGGCCTTCACGTCCCCGATCCGCGCTTCCTGGGCCTGCTCCTGCGCATTTCGGCTGAGCTCGTTGTAGATGCCCCGCTTGGCGTCCGCCGTGCGCTGCAGTCCCTCCGCCACCGCGGTCGCCTGGGCGTCGACCGTTTGGCGTTGCTGAAGCTGGCCCAGCTTCGCGCGAAGCGTGCTTTCACGCGCCGCCGCCGCCGCCGCGTCGCTCTCCAGTCCCCTGACGATCCGGGTGGCGGCGGTATTGATCTCCCGGTTCAGCCGCGCCAGCTGTTCGTCGATGCGCCGGGCGGCCGGCGACGTCGGTCCGTAGATCGTCGCGATCTGACTCTGCTCGCGCAGCACCTGGGCGCGCTGGCGCCTCAGTTCGGCGAGCGACTCCGAGTTGGACACCTGGGAGATCGACTCGACGCCGGCGCTGCGAGACTGGGTGCGGGCGGCCGCCGCGACGGAGCGCCCCGCCGCCGCATCGGCGGACGCACGGCCGAGCTCCGCGGCCATGGCGCCGATCTGCTGGTCGTTGATGGTGCCGGTGTTCGCCGCGCCGCTGCTGATGATGCCGTTTTGCGCGCGGTATTGCGCCACCGCCTCGTCGGCCTGAACCACCTCGCGGCCCAACGGCCCCAGTTCGGCCGTCAGCGTCCTGGCCTGCTCGGCCGCCAGCTGGGCGCGCTGAGACTTGCTGTGGCGCAGATATTCGGCGCTCGTGGCATCCGCCAGCCGAGCGGCCTTGGCGGGGTCACGCGAGCTCGCGCGGATCGTCACGATATAGGTCAGGCCCTGGCGCTCCGCCTTGACGCGACGCACCAGCTTCTCAGCGGCGGCCTGGGTGGCGGCCGCCGAATTCGGCGGCTTGGCCGGCGAGGCCGCGAACTCGGGATCGCGCGTGAGGCCCAGACGCTCGACCACGGCCTTCATGACGGGCGGCGAGGTTATGATCTGGACCTCCGTGTCCACCAGCCCGGCGTCCGGGTTTGCGAGGCTGCGGCCCGCGGTCGTCACGGGAGAGCTCCGTGGGCGCGGATCGACCATCAGCCGGGCCTCTGCGGAATATCTGGCGGGAAGGACGAACGCGAGACCGGCAAAGATCACGGCGACGAGCAGCGTCGTGCCGAAGAACAGCCGGTATCGACGGCGCAACACCCGCCACAGCATTGCGAAGGAAAAGGGGTCGGCTCCCGCGCTTTCCATGCTGCCGTAGCCGGGGCCTGGGATTTGCAGAAAGTCGCTCTGCGTAACCGTCATCTTGCCTCCTGCGGCGCGGCCTACGCCATGGCAGGCGAGCCCGCGTTCCGCCGTTCGCAGTCAACAGGCCGAAGCGCTCCGGCCATTCCCAAGCGACCATGTGAGGCAGCGGTTGTGGCCACCTTCACAATAAGCGCCCTACATAAGAACAGTAAGTTCCTTTCTAAAGGCGGTCAATTCATGTAATAAACATAGGAGATAAATATACCAACATATGGGTACAATCGACACAAGTAAAAGTCATTTGAAATACCCATCTCAAGTGACGAATGGGGCCGCCTCGTTTGAAATATTAGCTTCTTCCGTCGCGCCACGAGCGCGGCAAGCAGGTCTGGGGGCTCCGAAGCCGAGCCCGGCGACGGACTGGGAGGGACGCTTGATGTTAGGCCCGCGCCTCAGGTTCATCCGAGACATGCGTGCAGGCTCCTGCCGCCCGGGCATCCCATGCTGAAGGCCGTTGCAGCAGGCACGACAGGTCTAGATCGAGGGCGCGCGGACATCGCCGGCCGTCCGCGGCGGTGGGCTTCGGGGCGTGGGACCGAAGCCGCCCAAATGCCATCCGAGCGAGTCCTCAGCATCAACAGGGTAGGGTTCCTGGGGGGCGTCGAGCGGGTGATCCTGACGGCCGCGGCCTCGGTGAAGCCGCTCGGCTGGTCAACGACGCTGGCTTGTCCCGCGGGGGATCTGGCGGCCGAGGCTCGCCGGCAGGGCCTCTCCGTCGAAGAGGTGGACGTCTGCAGCCTCAGCCTGGCGAAGCTCGGCCGCTCGGCGGGCGCCCCGCTGCAAACCGCCCTGCAGGTCGGGCGAGTTCGCCAGGAACTCCACGACCTCGCCTTGGCGACGGGCGCCTCGATCCTTCATGCGCACCATCCCGCGGTGGTGCTGCAGGCGGCGAGCACCCGGGCGCGCCTGGGAACGCCGTTGATCTGGCACGTTCATGAAACAGCGCCGATGGGACTGAGCTATCGCGTCCTCGCGAGCGCCGTCGCTCGTCACTGCGACATGTTCATCTGCGTGTCCCGGGCCTCGCGGGACATGCTGCGCGAGCTCGGCGTCCCGGAGCAGCGGACACGGCTGGTGTACAACGCGGTGGACTCCAGCTTCCGGGACTCACCGAAGCCCGCAGCCTTGCCGACGGAGGGGCCGAACGTCGGGATCTTCGGCGTGCTGGAGCCTCGCAAGGGGCACGCCGATCTCATCCGGGCCTGCGCGATGCTTTTGCGGGCCTGGCCCGGGCTCCAGCTCTGGATCGTGGGCGGAGAGAGCTTCGAGCACTACGGCCACTCCCGTGCGGAACTCGAACAATTGGTGGAAAGCCTCGGTTTCGGTCCCCACGTCCATTTCACCGGGCGGCGTAGCGACGTCCCCAGCCTGATGGCCGGCATGGACGCGGTCGTCTCGGCGTCGGTTGCCGCGGAGAGCCTGCCGACGGTGCTCATCGAGGCCAGCATGCTTGGCGTGCCCGTGCTCGGGACGGATGTCGGTGGCACGCGCGAGATCATTTGCGACGGGGAAACGGGCCGGCTGGTCGCGCCGCGCGCGCCGGAAAAGCTTGCCGAGGGGCTGGCCACGCTGCTGGGTCCGGGCGGTAAGACTCTCGCCCGGCGATCGCGCGCCGAGGCGATGCTTCGGTTCTCCGGCGAGCGCTTCGGCGCGGATCTGGCCGCTTGCTATGCGGAACTTGCTCACCTTGCCCAGGAGCGTGCGCAATGAAGGTCGCGCTCGTACACGACTACCTGAACCAGTACGGCGGCGCCGAGCGGGTCCTCGACGAGTTGCACCAGATCTGGCCGAACGCTCCCGTCTACGCCTCGATCTACAACCCGGCGCGGATGCCCGAGCGCTACCGGAGTTGGGACATCAGGACGTCGAGCCTGAACCGACTGCCCTTCGCCAACCAGAAGCACCAGGCTCTCCTGTTCATGCTGCCCCAGGCTTTCGAGGAGTTCGACCTGGATGAGTACGACCTGGTCGTCTCCTCATCGTCCGGATTTGCTCATGGCGTCCTTACCAGCCCCAGCACGCTTCACGTCTGCTACTGCCATTCGCCGCCTCGCTTCCTGTGGGACTACCACCACTATGCCAAGTCGGAGGGTCTCCACGGGCCGGCGCGCTGGATCGTCGAGCGGAGCCTGCCGCGGCTGAGGGTTTGGGACAGGGTCGCCGCCGACCGGGCGGATGTCTGGATTTCCACCAGCAGATTGGTCCAAGCGCGGATCGACCGCTTCTATGACAAACGCAGCATCGTGATCCCGCCGCCCGTGGATGTCGGCCGGTTCTCCGTCGCGCCAGGCCGCGGAGACTTCCTGCTGATGGCCATGCGCCTTGTCGGGTGGAAGCGGCCGGAGATCGCCGTGGAGGCGTGCACGCAGCTGGGCCTGCCGCTCGTGGTCGCCGGAGACGGCCGCGACCTGACGGAGCTGAAGCGTATCGCGGGGCCCACCGTGCGGTTCGTCGGCTGGGCCGATGACGATCGTCTGCGCGAGCTGTACCGCGATTGCCAGGCCTTCATCCTTCCCAGCGCCGAGGATTTCGGCATCGCGCCCATCGAGGCCATGGCGGCCGGCAAGCCGGTCATCGCATATGGGAGCGGCGGCGTCCTCGATACGGTTCTGCCCGGCGAAACAGGACTGTTGTTCCGGTCGCAGACGGCAGAGTCGCTTGCCGCAGTCCTAAGCACCTTTGACCCGTGCGACTTCGATCCCGTTCGTATCCGGCGGCATGCCGAGACGTTCGACAAGGGCATCTTCGCAGCGCGGCTCAAGAGCCTCGTCGAGATCCATCTTCGGAAGCACCGCATGCGGCAGGAACTCGCGCAGGCGCCGCTTCTCGGTCCAACGCAGGTAGCGAATGCGGAGGCGCAGTTCGTCTAGATGGGGCAACGGGCCTGTTTGAGGCTGCGTGATGCCGGGCTCTGCAAACGGCGGCCTTCTGCGCTTCCGGCGCCACGTACTTGAGTACGCTGCGCTCCGGTTCTCGAAATCCACCGTTTTCGCCTTGGCCTGACGCGCTCTCAAACAGGCTCCAAGGACCGGCCGCTCGAATGCTCGCTACGAAGCAAAGACGATGAACGGCAACAACCTGTTGAAGAACGCTTCGCGGGACGACACGCCCATCTTGGCGTAGGCCCGCTTTATATGGGTTCGTGTGGTTTCCAGGGATACGCACATGGTGCGCGCGGTTTCTTCAGCAGTCTGTCCGCTTAGCAGATAGCGCGCGACGCGCGACTCAGTTCTCGTGAGTCCAAACGCAGTGCTGAGATCGGTAATCTCGACCTTGAGGTCGAATGAAGATAGCCTGAACGTAACATAAATATAATTAGAAAACGGATGCGGCAATCTACTAGCTATGATTATAACGTGATTTTCTGAATGCAGAGACTTTACGCAAAAGGACGTTCCACTATATGCAACGTTAGACATAAATTCCTTAAACTGTATTACGTTTTTCTTTTCTTTTGGCCTTATTTTGCCACATTGAAGTAGTACTGTGCCATTTTTTGACAACATCTCTTCGGCGGCGACGTTAATCCATTGAATATTTAGATCGGCATCAAGGATGGCGCGCGGGGTCTTGTCGTTGTGAAGCCATTGGGTGAGGACCCGTTCTCGGCTTCTGGCGACGCCTTCCTGGATGGCGAAATGGTGGCTCTGCTGTGGCAGTGGTTCCATTTCGGCGCGCCCCTGTTAATATCCAGCCTCTCTAGAAGGAGTATTAGCGCTAGAGGTTCCAAGTTTAACAAACCGCAACTTGTACAATCTGCGATAGAATACAAGTATAAATACTATTGTAAGTTATGTACTCTTGCGACGGAGCTGCGGGGGTTTCTGGTCGATACAAGGCGCTCTCGCTTGGAGAGCGCGAGCCAATAACGCGGCCAATGGTCGTCGAGCCGCTGGCCGCTGAACCGGCTCAGAAATCCGCGAGGATGTTGACCGCCAGGCGGCGCGTGTCGTTCAGTTGATAGCTGTTGGCGGCGAGGATTCTGAGGGACCGCTTGTCGAGCACGTTGGCGAGCAGCACCCGCACACTTACCGGGTGGTCGTCCAGCTTCGTACGGTAGCGCACCCCGAGGTCGAGCGTGGTGAACGCCGGTGTGAACAGCTGGGTCCCCCCGAGGGCCGCATAGGGGCGGGCCGAGGCCGCGCGGCGGCCCGTATGGACGGCCGAGCCGGTCAGGGTGAAACCCTCGACGGGCAGCCGGTAGTCCGCATCGAGACGGAGCAGGGTGGACGCCACGCCCACGGGACGCGGGCCAACCCGACCGAGGGTCCGGGCTTCGCCGGTCACCCGAGGCTGCATCAGGACCCCGCCGCCGATGATCGTCAGCCGGTCGCCGATACGGCCGGAGAGCGAGGCCTCCAGGCCGCGATGCCGCACGTCACCGAGGTCGGTGAAGCGGTTGGCCGCATCGAAGCTGAAATAGGGCTTCTCGATCTGGAAGGCGCTGAGCACCAGCTGAGTGGTCTTGAGCTTGATCCGCACGCCGCCGTCGAACTGGGTGGTGCGGGAGGCCGCCAGGGTTTCGTTGCGATTGGCCGCGTTCTCCGGCGCGACGCCGCTTTCCTCGAGGCCGCGGACAACGCCGCCGTACACGAGCCAGCGGCTCGACGGCGAGAGGACGAGCGTCGCATTGTAGAGCCAGGGGCGATCGGTGGTGGCGGTTTCCTGGCCGAACCGCTCGAAGCTGGCGCGGTAGCTGGTCTTCTGCAGTCCGAGGTTCAGCTGCGCCAGCGTGCCGAAGCGACCCACATAGCCGAGGCCGGCGGTGATCTGGCGGATCCGGCTTTCGTCCGTCGGGCCGAAGCTGAAGGCGGGCTTGGCTTCCGGGTCGAGGTCGCCCAGGCGCACAGGCCCCAGGTCGCGACGATCCGAACCCCCCGTCTCGGCCTGTCGGTCGCGGCCCCTGACGTTCAGCAGCACCCGGTGGCTCAGGCGACCCTGCTCGCCCCGCCAGGCGACCTGGACCTCGCCCGAATAGGACCGCGCCAGCTGCCGCGGGTCGGCGACGATGTTGTGGCGGCCGTTTCCCAGCGGGTCGGCGACGACGAAGATTTCGCTGTAGGCGCGATGCTTCAATTGCTGCGACTGGAAGGCGCCCGCGCGGACCGACCAGGATTTCCCCAGGTCGGCTCGAGTGAAGAACCCGATGTTGGTGTTGTCGATCGAGGCCTGCGCCCAGTCCTGGCCGAGGTACCGGCGAGGTTCCGGCGTCGGCGGCAGGAAGGCGCCGGGGCTGGAGATCACGATCCGGCTGGTGGCGTCGCGTTGCGCGATATGGCTGGCGAGCAATGTGAGCTCACCGCCCTCGAACCGCCATCGGGGCAGGAGCCCCGCGGCATAGTTGGTGAACTGCGCCCCGTCGGCGGTCTCGGTGTGGTTGCGGGTTACGCCCCCGGCCACGCTCAGGCGGCCCTCGACGATCGGGCCGCTCAGGTCGATCTCGATATTCGGGCCACCGTAGTTCTGGCGTAGCAGGGCAAGGCTCGCGACCGGCTTGTCGCCTGAAGGTCGCACGCCGTAGTCGACGATGCCGGTGGGCGCCGGGAACGGGTAGTCCAGGGCCGCAATCCCGACGCGGATCCGGGATCCGGCTCTGACGCGGCCGGTCAGCCCGCCCTGCTGGTCGAAGTAGACGCCCGCGATTCTCAGGTTCCCGGCGCGGACGGGATTGAAGCCGCGAACCTCCGTTTCGCTGTAGATGCCGATCGTTTCCGTGCCGACGCTGCTGCCGAACGCGTCGTCCGCGGAGGCGATGGCGTTTTCCGCGGCGCGCTGGGCATGCGCGGTCGAGGCGGGCAGGCAGGTCGAGGCCATGGCCAGGACGACCATTCGCACTGGGAATGAGGCGGCCTCACGAGTCCGGACGATAGGGTTCAACGAATTCCTCATGACTGCTGGCCGAATTGGCCAGAACGGTCGTCGTCATGGCCTGTCAACGACAACAGCCGCGCCCGGCCACGGCGGGGCCATACTGCGTAGCTGCGGGCAGAATGGGCTCGGGGTTGACTGCCGAACGAGCTGTCTCCGCGGGATTGCCGCGACCTGCGGGCCGTCATGGACGCTGGCTTCGGCCTCCCGCCTCCCGCCTCCCGCCTCCCGGCCGAGGCCGGTGTGTGCTATCGGACGGCAGACCTGACTTGATAAGAGGGCGGCACGTCCCGCCGTTAGTCCGTGAGTCCTCGCCACATGACGGAGAGCCCCGCTCTCGAACAGCTGCCAATGACGTCGGGGTATTTCCGGCTGATCCTGCGCCGCTTTGGCGACACCCCGGAGCGACGCGCCGCGATCCTGGACGGGACAGGCTTGACCGACGAGATGCTGCGGGACTCCTCCGTCGACATCACTCTGTTCCAGCAGGTCCGGCAGGTGGAAAACGTCGTCAACCTGCTCGGCGATGGCTGGGTCCTGCGGGCGCCGGAGCTTTGGGATGCACCGGCTCACGGCCCCTTGAGCGTCGCCGCCACCTCGGCGCCTGACATCGCCAGCATGATCGACGTGATCACCCGCTTCGGCTTCGTGCGCGCCCCGTTCTACAGGTCGTCGCTGCGACGCGGGCCGAGCTGGAGCCAGATCGAATACGAACTGACCGTCCCCATCGAGGAACGGCTTTGGCGGCCGATGATCGAGATCGGATTCATCGGGGTTCGGTCCGCCCTGACCATAGCGCTCGCCGCGTCACCCTTGGGCGCTTCGTTCTTGTTCGCCTGCCCCGAGCCGGCTCACAGCCGCAAGGTCCGCGCCATCCTCGGCGAAGGCGTGGTCTATGGGGCGCCGGTCAACGCGGTCCGGTTTCCGTCGGCATGGCTCGCGCTGGAAACGCCCTTCGCCGACGCTACCCTCCACGCCCTGGGGCTGGGCGAGCTGCAGGCGGCATTGGGGCGCATCACAACGCCCGGCGGCCTTCGCGGCCGCGTCGAGCGGCTGCTGAGCTCCATCCCCTCCGGCCGCATAACGTCGGATGATGCCGCACGGCTGACCGGCGTCTCTCGCCGCACCCTGGTGCGACGGCTGGCGGAGTCCGGCGTCGGCTATCGCCAACTGGTCGACGCCGAGCTGCGGACGCGCGCCGAGCGGTTCTTGCGGGAAGGCGTGCTGTCCCATGCGAGGATCGCGGAGGAGCTGGGCTACACCGATGCCACCAGCTTCAGCCGCGCGTGTCGCCGCTGGTTCAAAGGCCCCGTGCGCCCAGGCTGAGGGTCAGTTGCGCGCGTGTGGCCCAGAGCTGGCCGCCTGACCTGAGTCCGGCATATCGAGGGGGTGTACCTGGCCCAGCGTCGGCAGGCGCATATGACAGGTCACCCCGGTGGCGTCGAAACCCAGCACCACCTCGCCGCCCAGTTCCCGCGCCAGGCCGCGCTCGATCAGGCGGGAGCCGAACCCCCGCCGCTCCGGCGGGTTGACCAGGGGCCCCCCCGACTCGGTCCAGCGGATGTGCAGGCGTGGGTCGTCGGGCGCAGGATCGACGTTCCAGCGCACGTCCACCAGACCCTCCATGTTCGAGAGTGCGCCATACTTGGCCGCATTCGTGGCGAGCTCGTGGAACGCCATGCTGAGCGAGACCGCCGCATTGGGGCCGAGGCGCACCGGCGGCCCGGCAAACCGCACGCGGGCGAAGGCGGCGTCGTGGGCCGCGTGGTGGGACAGGGTGCGGCTGACCACGTCTTCCAGCGACGCGCCCTCCCACGCGCTCCTGTTGAGCAGGTCGTGGGCGACCGCCAGGGCGCTGATCCTCGCCTCCAGCGCGTTGGCGAAAGCCTCCGGCGTATCTGCGCCGCGCCGGGCCTGCAGCGCGATGGATTGCACTGTGGCCAGAGTGTTCTTCACGCGATGGTTCAGCTCGTCGAGAAGGAGCTTCTGCCGCTCCTCGTGGCGCTTCGACACGGTGATGTCGAGAGCTACGCCCTGCAGGATGATACGACCGTCGGCCTCTCTCTGGACGGCCTGACCGCGGACCATGATCCAGCCGAGCGTGCCATCCGGGCGCATCACCCGATGATCGAGATCGAGCGTCGAGCGCTCGTCGAGCGCAGTCTGAACGATCGTGCGCACCATCTCCCGGTCCTCCGGATAGATGCGCGCCAGCAGGTGGTCGTAGGTCTCGAACCGCTCGTCCGGCCGCAGCCCGAAGTTGGTGCGGCAGTGCTCCGAGGCAAAGAGCCGGTTGGTGGTCGGGTCCAGCTCCCAGCCGCCCATGCGACCCGCATCCATCGCCATCTGCAGCCTACGCTCGCTTTCCTCCAGCGCGCGGCGGCCACGCTCCTCGACCACGAGCGCCATCAGGTCGCGCTCCCGTTCGGCGGCATATCTGCGCTGGCGGCCGAGGTTCACGGCGCCGTCGATCCGCGCCCGCAGCTCGCGGGCGCTGAAGGGCTTCACGAGGTAATCGTCGGCGCCAGCGGCCAGGCCCTCTACCCGGGCTTCCTCGCCGGCCCGCGCGGATAGCAGGATCACCGGCAGGCCCTGCACGTCCGGGTCGGCGCGGAGAGCTGCTAGCAATCCGAAACCGTCCAACTCCGGCATCATCACGTCGCTGAGGACCAGTTCCGGCGGCTCTGCCCGGACCGCGCGCAATGCGGCGGCGCCGTTCTCCACGGCCCGAACGGCATAGCCGCCCTGGGTCAGGATGCGGCCGATGTAGGCGCGCATGTCGGCATTGTCGTCGGCGAGCAGGACGCGAGGCCGATCCGCAACGGGTGCGATCTCTTCGGCGTCCGCCGGTGTCGAGGCAGCCTCCGGCAGCCAGCGCAAGGCTTCGTCCACAAAACTTCGGACACGGCCCGTGTCCGCGTCCTGCGGCCTTTCGGCCCGCATCTGGTCGCGGGGCAGGTGCGCCGCGCCGTAGGGCAGCCAGATCCTGAACTCGGATCCCTCGCCGGGACGGCTCTCGACGCTCACCTGCCCGCTATGCAGCCTGACAAGCTCATCCACCAGGGCCAGGCCGATTCCGGCGCCCTCGTGTGTACGACCCCGCTGCCCCTCGACCCGGTGAAACCGCTCGAAGACGTGGGGCAGCTCCATCTCCGGTATGCCGACGCCTGTGTCGCGAACCCGCAGGGCAGCCCCCCCGGCTTCCTCCCGCAGGCTGACGGTGATGGCGCCCGCGAGCGTGAACTTGAAGGCGTTCGAGATGAGGTTGAGAACCGCCTTCTCCCACATGTCCTGGTCGACGTAGACGGGCGCGGCCAATGGCGGGCAGTCGATGGTCAGCGTCAGTCCGGCCGTCTCGCACGCAGAGCGGAAGTTGCTGGCCAGCTCCGCCGTCAGGCCTGGCAGGTCGGTGGGCTGGAAGATCGCTTGCACCCGTCCGGCCTCGAGGCGCGCGAAGTCGAGCAGCGAGTTCACCAGCTTCAGCAGGCGCTGGGCGTTCCGATGCGCGAGCTTGAGGCGGCCGTGCTGGTCCCCTGACGGATCTGCTTCGGCCAGGGCCTCTTCCAGGGGCGCGAAAATCAGGGTGAGCGGCGTCCGGAACTCGTGGCTGACGTTGGAGAAGAAAGCGATTTTCGCCCTGTCCAGTGCGGCCAGCGCCTCGGCGCGGGCGCGCTCCTCCTCATAGGTGCGGGCGTTGGCGAGCGCGGCCGAGAGCGCTGCGCCCAGCAGGCCGAAGAAGTCGCGGTAAGCCTCGTCGTACGGCACTCGCGGGCTCGCGCCCGCGACGACGAGGACGGCAGGCAGCGTCGATCCGGGGAGCACCATGGGCATCAGCACGGCTACGTCCGGCGCCTCTTCATAGGGGCCGCACGACACGTCGCCGAATCGTCGGCGCAGGCCGTCTACGGTGAGGACCGACGTGTTCTCGGTGATCTCGCGCATTGGCCAGGGCCTCGCCGCGTCGCGGAAGATTTGCCGAGGGCTGATCGGCGTGTCAGCCGCCACGCCCGCCTGGCCGGCGAGCTCATACGCCGCGCCGTCGTCGTCGAGCCGGTAGAAGAGCAGGAAAGGCAGGTCGTACTCGAACCGCGCCAACGTCTGCAGTGCGCGCGAGATGACGTCGGGTGTCATCCTGGCGTCGGCGACCGCTGCATTGAGGTCGCGCAGGGCGCGGGTTCGCCGCTCGCTGAGCATCGCCGCCGTTGTTTCCGTGACGGGATGGAACAGCCCGCCGATGCCGCCGCTTTCGTCGCGGATCGGGCTCAGCGAGAAGGTGAAGAAGGTCTCCTCCAGATACCCGTTGCGAAACAGGAACATGCGCTGGTTCTCGATGTACGAGGTTTGCCCCACCCGCGCTGCGTCGAAGGGCTGGCCGATGGCCGGCCAGGCCGAGGCCCAGGTCTGGGTGTAGCTTTGGCCGAGCGCGTCGGGGTGGGCCTCACCGCAGACCACGCGGTAGCCGTCGTTGTAGATCTGGGTGTGCTCCGGCCCCCAGATGATGTTGATCGGGAAGTTCGAGGCCAGACAGAGACTGACGGCGGTGCGGAGGCTCTGTGGCCAGCCCTCGATTCCGCCGAGCGGCGTCCCGGCCCAGTTCGTGGCTCGGATCAGCCGGCCCATCTCGCTGGAGCCGGACAGGAAATCCGGGTTCGGCGCCGCAGACGGCGCGGCCACGCTACTCATGCACCTACTTCAGCCCCAGTGATTGGTCATCGCGCGCCCGAGAGCAGCAATCACAACCACTGGTATAGAACGTGAGTGGGTACTACTTCCACCAAATGTTTGAAGCCGGCTTCGGCTCCGTAATTTCGGTGGGCTGCGGCGATAGGGTCGCGACCCTAGCTCGAGGGAGGCGCGTTGCCTCGGAGCATCTCCAGGATCGCCGAGAAGTCCTTGCCTCCGCCGCCCAGGCGATCGAACAGCGCGTAGAGCCCTTCCGCTGCCCCGCCCAGCGGCGTAGCGGCGCCGGCCTTGGCGGCCGCGTCCTGGGCGAGCTTGAGGTCCTTCAGCATCATCGCCGTCGCGAAGCCGCCCTCGTAGTTGCGGTTGGAAGGGGCTGCCGGCACGGGACCTGGGAAAGGGCAGTAGCTGGTCAGGCTCCAGCACTGCCCAGAGGACTTCGACGCGATCTCGAAGAAGCGCTCGCCCTCCAGCCCCAGCTTCTCGGCCAGGGCGAAGGCCTCGCAAACCCCGATCATCGAGATGCCGAGGACCATGTTGTTGCAGATCTTGGCGGCCTGGCCCGCCCCGTGGTCGCCCGCGCGCATCGTCGCCCGCGACATCGGCTGAAGGGCCTCCTCGATCCCGGTGAAGTCGGCCTCGTCGCAGCCAACCATGAAGGCGAGCGTGCCGGCATCCGCCGCCGCCGTGCCGCCCGAAACGGGCGCGTCGGCGAAACGGAAGCCAGCGGCCTTGGCCTGCGCCGCGACGGCCCGCGCACTTTCGACGTCGATCGTCGAGCAATCGAGCAGCAGGGCGGTCCTGGCGGCGTGGGGCAGGATGTGCTCGGCGTAGACGCTCCGCACATGCGGGCCGGCCGGCAACATGGTGATCACGGCGTCGGCGCTCTTCACCGCCTCGGCCACCGAGCCCGCCCTGGAACAGCCGGCGGCGACCGCCTTGTCCATGGCCGCGGGCGAAAGGTCGAAGGCCATGACCTCGCGCCCTGCCTTCGCCTGGTTGGCGGCCATGCCGCCGCCCATGTTGCCGAGACCGATGAAGGCCACTCTCATGACGCAAGCTCCTGGCTCGGGTGACCGCAGCGGTGCATCGCCTCGCCGGTCGTGGAAGCATCGACGCGCACCCTAGCGCACACGGGTGATCACCCATCCCCCTTCACGGGATTCGGAGAGCCACTCGCGTTCCGGGGCGTGCCTGCGCGCGGTCGAATAGTCGATGCGCTTTTGGGACGGCAGGACGCAGGAGCGGCCGGGCTCCAGCTCCAGGAGCCGCGCGGTCACCGGTCCGAAGGCCTTGGGCATCTTAAGCCTCTCCCGCTCACTTCATCGTGGGGATGACGAAGGCGGAGTCTTCGAGGGATCCGTCGGGCCAACGGGCGGTGATGGTCTTGGTCTTGGTGTAGAAGCGGACGCCTTCCATGCCGTGCTGGTTGGCGTCGCCGAAGGCGGAGCGTTTCCAGCCGCCGAAGGAGTGGTAGGCGACGGGGACGGGGATGGGGACG
>DASVNS010000409.1:0-2222 GCA_036383735.1 Phenylobacterium sp.
GACCTCGCGGGCGTCGAGGCCGTGGTCGCCGAGGTCTATCCCTCGATGCTGAAGCCACAGGGTGCGCCTGGCGAGGTCAAGGACCTGACCCAGGTGCGAACCACGGCCGAGCACTTCGCGCGCCTGGACGAGGCCAACAAGCTGGGCGCGCTGTTCGCTCCGCCGAAGGGCACAGCGGCCGACGTGGTGCTCGACGCCGAGCGGGAGGAAGGCTGGATCCTGGGCGCCGGCGCCTAAAGCGGTCGGCGGCTGAGGATCAGGAACCGGGTCAGCAGGAAGCCGCACGCCAGGAAGCTGGCGGCGATCACCGCCCAGGTAATGCCCATCAGGCCCATCTTCATGGGAATGGCCAGGTACCAGGCCAGCGGCATCATCACGCCCACATAGCTGGCGAGGTGCGTGGTGGTGGGTAGCCAGATGTCACCGCGCGCCCGCAACGACTGTGCGGTCACCACCTGCAAGGCGTCCGGAATGAAGAACAGGCAGGACAGCACCAGCGCCGGCGCCGCCATGGCGATGGTGGCGGCGTCGCGGGTGTAGCCCCGGGCGATCCAATGGGCGGTTGGCCAGATCGCCAGCGACACCGCCACCCCGAACAGGAGGGTGACCGCGAACGAAATGGCGCCGGCGCGGTTCACCCCGGCCACGTCGCGCGCGCCATAGGCCTTGCCCACCAGCACCGCTGCGCCGGTCGCCAGGCCAAGCGGCGCCATGAAGACGATCGCCGCCACGTTGAGCACTATGGCCCAGGCGGCGATGGCCAGGCCGCCGATCCATCCGGCGATGATGTTCATGCTGGCGAAAGCGGCCACTTCGAAGAAGTTCGAGACGCCGGCGCCGTAGCCGATCCGCCGTTGCTCGATCGCGGCCGCCCTGTCCTGCTCAGGCCGGGTGAAGACACCCAGGGCCCGCGCCTCGGGCATGCGGGCGATGTAGGCCAGCGTGGCCAGCGCCAGGAACGTCCGCGCCCCGCAGGTCGCCCACGCCGCGCCGACCGCGCCCAATGCCGGCAGCCCGAACGTTCCCGGCACCAGCAGCAGGTTCAGCGCGAGGTTGACGACGTTCGCCGCCCACATGGCCCAAGCCGCCGGCCCAGGTCGCGACAGGCCTTCCAGCCAGAAGCTGGCCGCGACGCTGATCGTATAGCCGGGCAAGGACAGGGAGAAGACGATCAGGGCCCGGGTCGCACCCTCTGCGAGGTCCGGCTCCAGCCCGATCGACCGCAGGAAGGCGGGGCCGGCCGCGAGCAGGATGGCCGTGGAAAGGATGCCGATCCAGAAGCTGTAGACCAGTCCGCGCCGCAAGACAGCGCCGGTCAGATCGCGCCGCCCCTGCCCGATCCGCCGGGCGGCCATCACCTGGACGCCGGCGAGCAAGCCGACCGCCATGGTGAGGATCACGCTGGTCGGAGCCCAGGCCAGGGCGTGGTAGCCCAACTGTCGGGCGGAGAAGTTGCCCACCACGATCGCGTCGCACAAACCCATGGCCATGATGCCCAGGCGCGACAACACGACCGGCCCCGACAAGGTCAGGAGCTGGGTAAGGTCGGCGCGGACGAGCGACGTCTCCTGGGCCGCGAGGCGGTCCATGGCGATGGTTCCGACTGTCAAAGAAGCGCGGAGACTGGCGCCCACGTCAAAAACCGGCAAGCCCGGCTTGGCTTTCGCTACCGGTCTGCGCCCTGGCGTGGCCCGGAAGGCACAACCTTCCGGGCCTCCGATCCGAGCCGTCAGATGTTGACGGCGACGCGCTCCGACATGTCCACGCGACCATCCTTCAGGCGCTCGGCCACCAGGAACGCCAGATCCAGGGCCTGTTCGCCGTTCAGGCGCGGGTCGCAGTGGGTATGGTAGCGGTCCGCCAGGTCGCCCTCGGTCAGCGCCCGGGCGCCGCCGAGGCACTCGGTGACGTTCTGGCCGGTCATCTCCAGGTGCACGCCGCCCGGATGGACGCCCTCGGCCTTGCAGATCTCCACGAAGGACTTCACCTCCGACAGGATGCGGTCGAACGGCCGGGTCTTGTAGCCGTTGGCCGCCGTCAGGGTGTTGCCGTGCATCGGATCGATCGCCCAGACGACGTTCCGGCCGGACGCCTTGGTGGCGCGCAGCAGGCCCGGCAGGCGGTCGGCGATCTTGTCGTGGCCAAACCGGCCGTACAGCGTAATGCGGCCGGCCTCGTCCTTCGGGTTCAACGTCTCGATCAGGCGCAGGATGTCGTCGCCC
>DASVNS010000410.1:0-2469 GCA_036383735.1 Phenylobacterium sp.
TCGCCGCGCACGGTGTGGCCGGGGCCCTTGGGCGCGACCATCAGCACGTCGATGCCGGCGGCCGGCTCGATCAGGTTGAAGTGCACGTTCAGGCCGTGGGCGAACAGCAGCGCGGCGCCGTCGCGGATGTTGGGGGCGATCTCGGCATTGTAGATGCCGCGCTGCAGCTCGTCGGGAGCCAGCACCATCAGCACGTCGGCCCACTTGGCGGCGTCCGCGACGCTCATGACCTTCAGACCGTCGGCCTCGACCTTCTTGGCGGTCTCGGAGCCGGGCTTCAGGGCCACGGCCACGTTCTTCGCGCCGGAATCGTGAAGGTTGAGCGCATGGGCGCGCCCCTGGCTGCCGTAGCCTACGATCGCAATCTTCTTGTCCAGGATGCGGGAAATGTCGGCGTCGCGGTCATAGTAGACGCGCATGATGGTTCTCCTGAGACAATGAAGCCCGGCTGAATCCGCGCAACGGCGGCGCAGCAAAGCCGGGGGTGTGAAGCGTCTTTTTGCGAGAACGTCAAGGGAAGCAACGCACGGGCGGCTCCTGGTGCAGGGTCGCAGGCGCCGGATCGCAGGCGCGGGCGCCCCATGGCGGGGTCGGGCAAAGCTTGGCAAAAGAGCGTCGATGATCGAGGTGACGCCCGCCATTACGCTGGATGACGACGAGGTGCAGGTGCGTGCGGTGCGCGCGTCGGGACCGGGCGGCCAGCACGTGAACAAGGTCTCGACGGCGATCGAACTGCGGTTCGACGTTCGAGGATCGCCGTCGCTGCCCGAGCCCGTGCGGGCGCGGCTGTACAGGCTATCCGGCAATCGCCTGACGATGGACGGGGTGCTGGTGCTGGTCGCCCAGGAGCACCGCAGCCAGGAGATGAACCGGCAGGCGGCGCTCGAGCGGCTGCTGGACCTGATCCGCGAGGCGGCCAAGCCGCCGCCCCCGCCGCGGAAGAAGACCAAGCCGACCTATGCCTCGAAGCTGCGCCGCCTCGAGGGGAAGACGAAGCGGTCGGGCGTCAAAGCGATGCGGGGCCGCCCGCGCGGCGAGGAGTGAGAGCGAAACAGTCGCTCCCCTTACTCCGCGTCGACGACCTCGGCGGCGCCGACGTGTTTCTTGATGCTCTCGACCGCGTCCTTGGCTCCGGACTTCGAGGCATAGCCCTCGGTCGAGAAGATCACTTCGGAATTGTACTTGAACCGGACGCGGAACTCGCCGGCCTTGTCCTTGTAGATCTCGAACTTGTGGGCCATCGCCGATCTCCGAAGGTGGGTGGAACCAGACCTTAGGCCCAGGATCGTGACGGCGCCAGGGCGCCGAGCCGCCTCGTCGCGCCGCGGACTTGGCACACGTCCTGCAACACCGGGAGAAGGGCGCAAGTTCCCGACCGGGGGCCGAGCCATAATGAAACAACGCTCCGGATCGGGATAGATATGCTTCGCAAACTTCTTATAGGCCTGACGGGCGTCGCCACGCTCGCCTTCGCTGGCGCGGCCAACGCCGTCACCCCCACCTACGTCTCCTACCTTGAGTACAAGAACTCAGATCCGAACACTCCCGCCGCCACGCCGTTCGGGAAGGTGACGCTGACCGAGATCGCACCCAACAAGGTCGATGTCTTGGTCAGTCTGTTCAGCCCGCAGATCGGGTTCGTCAACACCGGTAACGCAAACAAGTCGCCGTTCACGTTCAACCTGACCGGCGACTATGACGTGGCCGTCTACAATCCGCTGGCCGGCCAGGAGTTCGCCGATGGCGGATTCGGCTCGTTCCAGAACAACAATTTCGGCCTCTACACCAACAAGATCGATTGCTGTGGCGGCGCGCAAGGCGGCGGCGCCTACGATCCCACGGACCTGCACTTCGTGGTGACCAACTTGTCCGGGACACTGACCTTTGCCGGCGTCGGTGCGACGTTCGACGACGACGGACGCCTGCTGACCGAAGGCACGGGCCCTCGCTTCCTGTCGACGGTCGAGACGAACAAGGTGAACAACAAGGGGAAGGTGACCGGGACCTACCCGGGCGGGTTCTGGTTCGCGGCGGATGTGGTCACCAACACCGGGGAGACTTTCGACGTCGCCGCGCGTGACGCCTACAGCCCGATCAAGCCCCCGGTTCCGGAACCGGCGTCGTGGGCGCTGATGATCACCGGCTTCGGCGCGGCGGGCACGATGCTCCGTCGCCGCCGGGCGGTGCTGGCCTAACCGACAGTTCAAGGGTTCCGAGTTCGGGGCCTTCGGTGCGACGCCCGCCTCACGGCGGGCGTTTGCATGTGCGGCGGACGATGCGGCTGGCTGTGTCTGGACGCATTCGCCTATAAGATGACACTCATGTTCGCCCACCGCCTTCCGATCCTCGGCGCGGCCGCCGCCGCCCTCCTGGTCTCCGCCTGTGCACCCACGCTGGGGCCGCCGCCACCCGCACGCGCGCCCCGCCCGCCCGTGGCCGGCAGCGCCAACTTCTCGGCGGCCGACTTCG
>DASVNS010000411.1:0-2783 GCA_036383735.1 Phenylobacterium sp.
CCCGGCCAGCCGGATCGCCGACTACTACAGCCACTGGTACCGCCCCGAGCGCGCGGTGTTCGTGGCGGTGGGAGACTTCGACGTCGACGCCATGGAGGTCAAGATCCGGGCCGCGTTCGGCGAATGGAAGGCGCAGGCCCCTGCCCTGGCGGAGCCGGACCAGGGGCCGGTCGCCGCCCGCAAGGCAGAAGCCAGGCTGGTGGTCGACCCGGGCGTCACCCAATCGCTCCAGGTTTCCTGGATGAGCCCGCCCGACCCGTCCCTGGACACCACCGCCAAGCGACGGCGCGACCTGGTCGAGAACCTCGGCCTCTCGGTCCTGAACCGGCGCTACTCGGCGATATCCCGTGGCGCGAACCCGCCGTTCCTCGGGGCCGGCGCCTACAAGGGCGAACAGGACGACGCCGCCGAGGTCGCCACTATCGGCGTCAACGCGGAATCCGGCCGCTGGCGCGAGGCGCTGGCCGCAGCGGAACAGGAACAGCGGCGCATCGTCAAATACGGCGTGCGCCAGGACGAGCTGGATCGCGAGATCGAGGAGCTCCGCGCCAGCTTGAAGGCGGCGCTGGCCGGCGCCAACACGCGCCGCCCTGTCGATCTGGCCGGCGAGATCGTGGGCTCGCTGGCCGACCGCACGGTGGTGACCTCTCCCGCCGACGACCTGGCCTACTTCGAGGCGGACGTGAAGGCCCTGAAGGCCGCCACCGTCAACGCGGCGCTGAAGACGGTCTTCCGGGGCCAGGGGCCGCTGATCTTCATGGCCTCGCCCACTCCGATCGAGGGCGGCGAGACCACCCTGCTGGCGGCGCTGGCCGCCTCGCAGCGGGTCGCCGTCGCGCCGCCGGCCGCCAACGCGCAGATCGCCTGGCCGTACGAGCGCTTCGGCACGCCCGGCAAGGTCGCCGAGCGGCGCGAGGTGACCGACCTGGGAGCCACCTTCATCCGCTTCGAGAACGGTGTGCGCCTGACCGTGAAGCCGACCGCCTTCCGCGACGACGAGGTGCTGGTCCGCGTGAACGCCGGGCGCGGCATGCTGGGCCTGCCGGCCGGCCGGCAAAGCCCGTTCTGGGCCTCCAATGCGATCATGGAGGGAGGACTGAGCAAGATCGGCGTCGAGGATATGGAGCGCGTGCTGGCCTCGAAGGTCTATGGCGGCCGTTTCAACATCGGCGACGACGCCTATGTCCTCTCGGGCGGGACAAGGACGGACGACCTGCCGACACAGCTGCAGGTGCTGGCCGCCTATCTGGTCGAGCCGGGTTGGCGCGAGGCGGCGCTGGCGCGGATCAAGGCGGGAGCCCGCACGATCCACGACCAGTACGAGGCCACCGACAATGGCGTGCTGGCCCGCGACCTACAGGGTCTCCTGCACTCAGGCGACAAACGCTGGACCTTCCCCACCCGCGAGGAGATGGCGGACGCCAAGCTGGAGGACATCAAGGGCGCGATCATGCCCGACCTGTCCGACGGGCCGGTGGAGGTGGTGATCGTGGGCGACGTGACCGTGAAACAGGCCATCGCCGATACGGCCGCAACGTTCGGCGCCCTGCCGCCACGACCGGATCCGAAGCCCGCGCCGGCCGCCCAGAGCCAGGTGTCGTTCCCTGCGGCCTCCGAGCACATCGTGACGCTGACCCACAAGGGGCGGGCCGATCAGGCGATCGGCTTTATCGCCTGGCCGACCAGCGACTACTACGCCGACCCCCAGCGGGCCCGGGACACCGCGGTCCTGCGCGAGGTGATGAAGCTGCGGCTCATCGACCAGCTGCGCGAGGTCCAGGGGGCGACCTATTCACCGGACGTGAACTCGCAGCACAGCCTCGTCTGGACCGGCTGGGGCTACATCGCCGCGAACGTCGAGGTGCCGCCCGAAAAACTTGCCGGCTTCTTCGCCGACACCCAGAAGATCGCCGCCGACCTGACGACGACGGAGGTCGGAGCCGACGAGCTGGCGCGCGCCAAGCAGCCCCGGATCGAGGGCATCCAACGCGCGCGGGTCACCAACGGCTACTGGGTCGGCGAATTGTCGGGCGCCCAGGCCGACCCGCGGCGACTCGACATCATCCGCGACATCATCCCCGGGACCGAACGGGTCACCGCCGCGGACGTGAAACGCGCGGCGCAGAAATGGCTGGCGGCCGGTGCAGCCTACAAGCTCACGGTGGTTCCCCAGGCCGGAGCGGCCGCCGCGCCTTGAGAGCCGTCTGGTTCAGGCCGAAGAACCTGAACCAGATCGGCTGGCCGTTTCGGCCTGATCGGCGCTACGCCGCCTGCGCGCTGTCGCTGTAGACGGGCGCATCGTCGGCCGGAAGGAACGGCCTCCCGCGGATCGAGTCCGAGATCTTCTCGGCGATCATGAGGGTGGGTGCGTTGGTATTGCCGCCCACCAGAGTCGGCATGACCGAGGCGTCGACCACGCGAAGACCTTCCAGGCCCAGCACCCGGCAGTCCGCGTCGACGACCGCCATCGGATCGCCCGCCGCGCCCATGCGGCAGGTGCCGACGGGGTGGTAGATGGTCTCGGCCGTCTGGCGGATCCACGCGTCGATCTCGGCGTCGGTCTGGACGGCCGGCCCGGGGGTGAACTCGCCGCTGACATAGGGCTGCAAGGCCGGCTGCTTAGCGACCTCGCGCATCATCTTGACGCCCTCGCGCAGCGCACGCCGATCCTCCTCGGTCGAGAGATAGTTCGCGGTGATCGCGGGATCGTCCAAGGGGTTCGCCGAGCGCAGGCCGATCCGCCCGCGGCTCTCGGGCCGCAGCTGGCAGATGTGGAAGGTGAA
>DASVNS010000412.1:0-10237 GCA_036383735.1 Phenylobacterium sp.
GCGAACGGCCGCCCGCCCGTCACCCCGAACTCCGAGCGCTTGATCCGGCCGGCCCCGGAAAATCCCATGCGCGTGCCCGCGCCCAGCAGGCCCGGCCCGACGCCATTGAACTCCACGTCCAGGGTGACCGGCTTGGTGACCCCGTGCAGCGTCAGGTCGCCTTGCAGCTGGCCCTTGCCGTCTTCGCCGGTGGTCAGGCCCGTCGAGGTGAACGAGATCACCGGATATTTGTCCGGCTCGAAATAGCCGGCGACCGTTCGGTTGAAGATGTTGTCCTCGGTGTCGATGGACCTGGGGTCCACCGAGATCGTCACCTTGCTCGTCTGCCACGCCGCCGGGTCGTAGGTGAACGCCCCGCTGAGCGTCCTGAAGCGCATGGTGTAGCGCGAGAACCCACCCATGTGCGGCACCTTGACCAGCAGGCTGGCATGTCGCGGATCCAGTTCGTAGCTGCCGGCCGGGACCTGCGCCGGGTCGCGGGTCGTCGGGTCGGCCGCGGCGGCGCCCGACGCCAGAAGGGTGATGGCCAGAGCGATCGCGGCGCGGGGCGGCATGGGAAACTTTCTCGGCGTGCAGTGATCATGATACCCGATCGGCGGCGGAATCGGGGCCGTCATTCTTGCCCCCGTCGCGGGTGGCCGCTCCATCCGGCCGCACGGCATAAAATGTTCGCCCCGGGCCGGGCCACGCACTAAGACCAGCCCAATTCTTCCGAGGGACCGACCACATGACCTTCCGCGCCCCCGTTCGCGACCTGGCTTTCGCCCTCAAGACCGTCGGCCATCCCGAACTGCTGGCCCGGCTCTATCCGGATCTCGACAACGACACGGTCCAGGCGGTGCTGGAAGCCGCCGCCGCCTTTGCCGACAACGAGCTGGCGCCGCTGAACCGCAAGGGCGACCTGGAAGGCGCCCGCTACGAGAACGGTCGCGTCACCGCCGCATCGGGGTTCGCCGACGCCTACCGCCATTTCGTCGAGCAGGGCTGGAATTCGCTGTCCGCGGATCCGCAATATGGCGGCCAGGGGCTGCCGAAGGCGATGGAGCTGGCGGTGTTCGAGATGGTCCATGCGGCCAACATGGCCTTCGGCCTCTGCCCGATGCTGACCCAAGGGGCCATCGAAGCACTGGGCCTGCATGGCACCGAGCGCCAGAAGCGCCTCGTGCTTCCCAAGCTGGTCTCGGGCGAGTGGACCGGAACCATGAACCTGACGGAACCGCAGGCGGGTTCCGACCTGGGGATGTTGACCACCCGCGCGGACCCCGACGGCAAAGGCGGCTACCGCCTGACGGGGCAGAAGATCTTCATCACCTGGGGCGACCACGACGCCGCTGAGAACATCTGCCACCTGGTGCTGGCTCGCACGCCGGACGCGCCGGCCGGCGTGAAAGGGATCAGCCTGTTCCTCGCCACCAAGACCGAGGTGAAGGACGACGGCACGCTGGGCGGGCGCAACGACGTGCGTCCGGCCTCCATCGAGCACAAGCTGGGCATCCATGCCTCGCCCACCTGCGTGATGCTGTTCGAAGGCGCCCAGGCCGAGCTCGTTGGCGAGCTGGGACAGGGCCTGGCCCACATGTTCGTCATGATGAACGCGGCCCGCCTGCAGGTGGGCGTGCAGGGCGTGGCGATCGCCGAACGCGCGTTCCAACAGGCCCTGGAGTTCAGCCAGGAGCGCAAGCAGGGCGTTACGACCTGGGACGCCCAGGGCACGATCTACGGCCACCCCGACGTGCGCCGCACGCTGATGCTGATGAAGGCCAAGGTCGAGGCCGCGCGCGGGATCTGCCTGGCGACGGGCGTGCTCTCCGACCTTGCCCGGTTGGCCGACACCGAAGAGGAGCGCGCCGCTGCCAAAGCCCGCCAGGAGCTGCTGACGCCGATCGCCAAGGGCTGGTCCACGGACGTCGGCGTCGAGGTCGCGTCGCTGGGCGTCCAGATCCACGGCGGCATGGGCTTCATCGAGGAGACCGGAGCCGCCCAGCATTACCGCGACGCCCGCATCCTGCCGATCTACGAAGGCACCAACGGCATCCAGGCCATGGACCTGATCGGCCGCAAGGTGCGCCTGAACGGCGGCGCGAGCCTCAAGGCCCTCTGCAGCGAGATGGCGCTGACGGCCGAAGCGCTGAGCGAAACCCCCGAACTCGCGCCCGTGGGCCGCCGTCTCGCCGCCGGGGTCGCCGCCCTCGAGGCGGCCACGGACACCGTGGTCGCGGCGGACAAGACCGCCGCCATCGCCGCCGCGACACCCTTCCTGAAACTGGCCGGCGACGTGACGGGCGGCTGGATCCTGGGCCGCCAGGCGCTCGCCGCCGCCGGATCCGACGACCCCTGGATGGCAAGCAAGGGCGCCCTCGCCCGCCTCTATGCCAGTCAGGTGCTCAGCCTCGCACCCGGCCTTGCCGAAGCGATCAACGACGACGGAGCCCAGGACATGGCGGGCGTTCCCGCTGCCGCCCTGGCCGGATAGGCTCACGTTCGAGCGACGTTGAGAGAACGTAGATTCTCCGACGGTTTACCTTTGGGCCCTACGGTCCCTCGCGTGGGATGGCCGTTCAATGCGTAGGGCTGGTGGTGGAAACGACGCGCCGACGATGGCGGGCGCCGGCATGGACGTGCGCCACACGGCCTATGAGCTGACGCTCGGCGGCCTCCAGCTGCCGGTCCACATCCACTATGTGTTCAATCTCGTTGCTGCCGCGGGGTTCTGGCTGCTGGGCCACCCGCTCCTGGCGTTCGCCATGCTCGCGAGCGCCTGCATCTTCGACACCTGCCAGCAAATCCTCCTGAAGCACTGGCTGGCAAAGGCCGCCGATGCCGATGAGGCCGCCGGTTTCAGGAAACTGGCGCTGCTCTGCGTCGCCAGGATCGCGGCCTACACCACCCCTACCGCGATCATGGCGTGGGGCGCGGGCCTGCCGGAATACATGCTCTACGGCCTGCAGCTCATGACTCTGCTGATGGTCGCCACAGGGCTAGGCGCGCTCTCACGCACGGTCTTCTGGGGGCTGGCCGGACCCGTGTTGCTGCAGATCGCGGCCTTGATCTTCATGATGTTCGACCTCACGACCACCGCCGCCTTGATGACCGGTTTCACGATCCTCGCGACCCTGCTGGTGATGGTTTCCGAAAACAGCATCCGCACCAGCAAGACCTGGCACGCGGCCTTCGTGGCGAACACGGAGATGGTCAGGGATCTGGCCGCCGCCCGGGATCAGGCGATCTCCGAGCACGCCGACGCCGACGCCGCCCGCGAAGCCGCCCGCGCGGCGAACAGCGCCAAGTCCAACTTCCTCGCCACCATGAGCCACGAGATCCGCACGCCCATGAACGGCGTCCTCGGCATGGCGCAGCTCATGAAGCGCGTCGAGACCGACCCCGTGCAGGCGGGTCGCCTGGACGTACTGATCGACAGTGGCGAGTACCTGCTCTCGATCCTCAACGACATCCTCGACGTATCCAAGATCGACGCCGGCAAGCTCGAGATCGTCCCGGCCGCCGAGGACCTGCACGCCCTTCTCGACCGGCTGGTGAGCTTCTGGGCGCCGCGCGCCGACGAACGCGGGGTGCAGCTGGAGCTCGCGCGCGGCCCGGGTGTGCCCCAGGTCGTCTGGGTCGATGCGCTACGCCTGCGCCAGGTGCTGTTCAACCTCGTCGGCAACGCGCTGAAATTCACCGACGTCGGCCTGGTCCAGGTGATCGCGGAAGCCCTGCCCTGCGACGACGGAAGGGTGCGGCTGCATCTGGCCGTCCGCGATACGGGTCCAGGCATCGCGCGCCAGCACCTGCCGCAACTGTTCGACCGCTTCTCACAGGCCAACGAGGCGGACGCCCGTCGCATGAGCGGCACCGGCCTGGGCCTGGCGATCGTCAAGCAGCTGGTCGAGCTGATGGACGGTCGCGTGTGGGTCGAAAGCGAACTCGGTCAGGGTTCGACCTTCCATGTGGAGATCGCCGTCGAAGTGGCGGCGCACGCTGACGTCGCCGACCTCCAGGTCGATGAGCCCGAGACCTCGGAGGTCGAAGCCCTGCGGATCCTGGCCGTCGATGACAACGCCGTGAACCTGCTGGTGCTGGACCAACTGCTGACCAGCCTCGGGCATACTGTCGCCAAGGCCGCGTCAGGCGCCGAGGCCCTGCGGGCGCTGGGCGCGGAGACCTTCGACCTGGTGCTCACCGACATCCAGATGCCTGGACTGACGGGACTGGACGTCCTGGAAACCCTGCGTCTGGCGCCGGGTCCGAACCAGGCGGCGCCGGTGATCGCGCTGACCGCCGACGTCACATCGGGCGGGCGCCAGAGTTACCTGGACCAGGGCTTCACCGAGCACGCCGCCAAGCCGATTCAATTGCAGGAACTGCTGAGCGCCATCGCGCGCGCCATCGCCGCCGAACCCTCGGCTGCCGAACGCGCTGCCTGACGCCAAACCCTCTGCGACGCCACGAACGCGAACCGTCTGGCCCTACACGTGAGCCATGGCGCATCCTGCCCGGATGAGCACGTTCGACGCCCGGCGCCCGGCGCCTTCATCGTCTTCGTCGGAAGCCTTCTGGCATCGCCACCCAGCCGAGGTCGCGGCGGACCTGATCGGCTGGTCGGTGTTCGTGAACGGGGTGGGCGGCCGGATCGTGGAGACCGAGGCCTACCACCACGAAGACCCCGCCTCGCACAGCTTCTCAGGCCCAACCCCCCGCAATGCTGCGATGTTCGGCCCGCCCGCCCACATCTACGTCTACCGCTCCTACGGTATCCATTGGTGCATGAACTTCGTCTGCTGGCGCGACGCGCCCGGCGGCGCGGTGCTGATCCGGGCCCTGGAGCCCGCGGCGGGGCTCGATATCATGGCCGAGCGACGAGGGCTCGGCGACCCCCGGACGCTCTGCTCCGGCCCCGGCAAGCTGTGCCAGGCGCTCGCGGTCACCGGCGAGCACACCGGGCTATCGATCCACAAGCCGCCTTTTCACGTGCAACCCGGCCCTGCGACGAGGGTGGTGGCCGGTCGGCGGATCGGCATCACCAAGGCGGCCGAGGTCCCATGGCGTTTTGGCGAGGCGGGCTCCCGCTTTGTCAGCCAACCCTTCGGTCAGCCTCCGAAGGCGCACGACAAGTCCAGCGTGCCGCATCCGTAGACGGGATCGGGGCCGGCTTCCCGCAGACGATGGGACCGCGGCTGACGCGCAGCCGCGGTCCCCGGCACTCCTAGAGTTGCGCCAGCAGATAGTCGGCGGACGAGACCTTGAACTCACCGCCCTGCTCGATATTCAGCTCGGTCACGACGCCGTCCTTGACGATCATCGAATAGCGCTGCGAGCGCTTGCCCAGGCCGAACTTCGATCCGTCCATCTCCAGGCCCACGGCCTCGGTGAAGGCGCCGTTGCCGTCACCCAGCATGGCGATGTCCTCGCCGACGGCCTGATCCTCGCCCCACGCCCGCATCACGAAGGCGTCGTTCACCGACAGGCAGGCGATCTCGTCGACGCCCTTGGCCTTCAGGTCGGGCGCGTGCTGCTTGAAGCCCGGCAGGTGTTTCGCCGAGCAGGTCGGGGTGAACGCGCCGGGCACCGCGAACAGCGCCACGGTCCTGCCCTTGAAGAACTCCTCGCTCTGGATCGGTTTCGGTCCCTCGGCGGTCGCCTGGGTGAGGGTCACGTTCGGCAGCTTGTCGCCCACCTTGATCGTCATCGGGAAGTCTCCTTGCAGGTTTCGGATGCGCAGATAACCGCAACCCGGCCCGCCGGTAACCTCGATTTCGGCGGACCCGCGCTGTGAGCCCTTGATCTCGCCATCATCCGGCAGAATCTGAGGGGCATGGAAGGTGGTTTCCTCTCAGGGCAGATGCTCATCGCCATGCCGGGGATCGGCGACCCCCGGTTCGAGCGCTCGCTGGTGCTCGTCTGCGCGCACGACCGCGAGCACGCCATGGGGATCGCCGTGAACCGCCCGGTGGACGGCCTCAGCGTTCCCGCCCTGCTGGAGCGACTGGAGATCGGCGTCGAGGCGAACCTGCCCAACGAGCTCGTCCTGCTGGGCGGTCCCGTCGAGGTGGAACGCGGCTTCGTGCTCCACACCGACGACTACCGGACCGAACACAGCCTGCCGCTGCCGGGCGGACTGATGCTGACGACGACGCGTGAGGTGCTTGAAGCGATGGGCCGCCGCGATCCGCATCCCCGCCGGGCAATCCTCAGCCTCGGCTACGCAGGCTGGGGCGCGGGCCAGCTGGAGCGCGAGATCCAGCAGAACGTCTGGCTGACGGTCGAGGCCGACGAGGCGCTGGTGTTCGACGGGCAGCACGAGACGAAATGGAGCCGGGCGCTGCGCAAGCTCGGGATCGACCCGCAATTCCTGTCCGCCGAGGCCGGTCGGGCCTGAGGGATCAGCCGCGAGCCTTCACCGGGGCGGCCCCATCCACGTAGCTTTCGTTGAGGTAGACCTCGGCCTCCTGGGCGGAGAGCGCCGGCGCGTAGCCGAAACCCTGGCCGTAGTCGCAGCCGAGCGAGAGCAGGTGGCGCGCCATCCCGGCGTTCTCGACGCCTTCCGCCACGACCTCCATGTTGAGGTCCTGGCCTAGCTTCACCACCGAAGAGACGATCTTCGCGGAGCCTTCGTTGGTGGCCATGGTGCGGACGAAGTAGCGGTCGATCTTCAGGGTGTCGAACGGCAGCCGGGTCAGGTAGCTCAGCGATGAGAAACCGGTGCCGAAATCGTCCAGCGCCAAGGCCGCGCCAGCGGCGCGCAGGGAGCGCAGGATAATCGCGGCCTTGTCCGGGTCGCGCATGACGTCGCTCTCGGTGACTTCCAGCTTCAGCGCGCCGGGAGGCAGGTCGGTCTCGCGACGGATCTGCTCGACATCGGATATCAGGTCGGGCCGCTCGAGTTCGCCGGTGGAAAGGTTCACAGCGACCGTCAGCTCGCCGGCGGCCCGGTGGCGTTTGCGCCAGGTCCCAAGCTGCCGCGACGCCTCGCGCATCATCATCGCGCCGAGTTCGGGCATCAGGCCCATCTCGTCGCACAAAGGCAGGAACTGTTCCGGCATCAGCAGGCCGCGACGGGGGTGGCGCCAGCGGACCAGGGCCTCGAAGCCCGAAAGCGCGCCGGTCGAGAGCCGCACGATGGGCTGATAGAAGGGCATCAGCTCACCGCGGCGCAGGGCGCCCTTGAGATCGCCTTCCAGCGCCAGGCGCGACAGGCCGTCCGTCTCGAGGCTGCGGCCATAGGCGGCCGCACCGCCGCGACCGTTGCTCTTCGCCGATTCCACGGCCAGCTCGGCCCGGCGCAACAGTTCGGCCGCCTCCGGGGCGTCTTCCCCGCCGGTCGCCTCCACGGCGCCGATGGACAGGGTCGGATGAATGTCGAAGCCGGCCACGCGCAGCGGCTGCTCCAGGGCCCGGCGCAGGGTCTCCGCGCCCGGCGAAGCCGTCACCGCCGCCAGCGCCGCGAACTCGTCCTCGCCGATCCGGGCCAGCAAGGCGCCGGGCGGGAAGGCTGCGGCCAGCCGCGAACCCAGCGCGGCCAACACCAGATCGGCGCGCTCGTGGCCCAGGGCCTCGTTCAGGCGGCGCAACCGGTCCAGGTCGGCCACGATCAGCTCGTACTGCCCTGGCGTCTGCAGACGCTCGCGGGCCAGGGTGATGAAACTCTTGCGATCGACCAGGCCGGTCAGTTGATCCAGGCCCGAAGCTGCGAAGCGCACCTCCGGGGCGATGACGCCCGCAGCGCGGACGCCTTCCTCCAGCCAGACGCCGCGCCAGATGCAGGGACTTCCGCCGCGCATGCGCAGGCGCACGGCCACCTCGCCGCCGGGCTCTTGCTGGCGCAGGATGTCTTCGGCGATCGCGCGGTCTTGCGGCAGGGCGAGGGCGCGGAGGGCGGCGGACGAACAGTCGGGCGCGAGCGGACCCAGGCCCAGAGCCCGCGTGGCCCCGGTGAGGCGCAGACGGTCCTTCTCAGGCTCCCAGACCCACAGCGCCACTTCCGCAGCGCCGAGGGCCTCGAGCGTGGCCGTCGCGTCCCATGTCCAACGTTCGGAGGCCATTCGTCCTGAATCGAACCCGTGTTTTCGAGCGTCGATCCTAGACCGACACCCCCTCGTCCACCCCTTGGCGATCCCGGTAAGGGGTCACCAGAGCGAACAGCACATGGTCTCGCCAACCGCCGTTAATTTTAAGATAAGCCTGAGCGAATCCCTCCTCCTTGAACCCTGCCTTCAGGAGCAGAGTCCGCGAGGCCATATTGTCCGGGATGCAGGCCGCTTCCAGGCGGTGGAGGCCCAGGGTTCGGAAGGCGAACTCCGAGAGCGCGCGGACCGCCGCCAGGGTCAGCCCCTGCCGCGTATAGGGCCGCCCGCACCAGTAGCCCACCGACCCCATCTGCGCGACGCCACGCCGCACGTTGGACAGCGTTATTCCCCCGGCCAGCGCGTCGTCCGCCGCCCGGAACACGAAGAACGGATAGGCCAGGCCGATCTCCCGGTCCCGCGCATAGGCCAGGAGCCGGCGACGGAAGGCGGCGCGCGACAGGTCGTCGGCGGGCCAGGTCGGCTCCCAGGGCTGCAGGAACGCCCGGCTCTGGGCCCGCAGTTCGCGCCAGTCGGCAAAGTCGCCGGCCCGTGGCGGACGCAGCCACACGCCCTCGCCTTCGACGCGAAGGCCGCTCTCGGGCGCGATCCAGTCCAACAGGGCCATAGCGTCGGAGCGTCGCGCAATTCCGCGCAGCGTCAAGGGTGTAGGCGTGGCGCCCGCTCCGGCGCAGGCAGGCTCTAGCCGAACAGCGCCTGCTGGAACCGCTCGGCGGCTGGGAGGGCGCCCTTCGGGCCGAGGATGGCGACCGAGGACCGCCCCGGCGCCAGGACCCGTTGGACAAGCCCGGAGATCTGCTCGGCGGTCACCGCATCGATCTCGCCCGCCACCGCCACAGGGTCCAGCGTCTCACCGAACAGCAGCACCTGACCGGCCGCCTGTTCGGCGCGCGCGAGCGCCGATTCCCGCCCCATGAACATGGAGCCCTTGAGCTGCGCCTTGGCCCGGGACAGCTCGGCCGCGCCCACGGGTTCGGTCAGCCCCCGCACCTGTTGGGCGGTCACCTCGGCCAACTCGCCTGCGTCCTTGGCGTCGCAGCCGGCGAACACGCCGAGAATTCCGGTCTCGGCGTAGGTCTCGGAATAGGCGTCGATGGCGTAGGCGAGGCCGCGGATTTCGCGAGCCTCCTGGAACAGGCGCGAGGCCATGCCGCCGCCCAGGATCTCGGCCACCAGGCGAAGGGCGAAATAGTCGGGGTCCTTCACGCCGACGGCCGGGAGCAGGAACACCAGGTTCGCCTGCTCCAGGCGCTTGGCCACCGTCCGGGCGCCGCCGGCGAACGTGGCCGCGGCGGCCTCGCCAAGGCCTGCGCCCTCCGCCCCGCCGAAGTCCCGCTCGGCCAGCTTGAGCAGCTCGTCCTCGTCCACGGCGCCCGCGGCGCTGACCACCAGGGTCTCGGGTGCGTAGAGGGCGGCCCGCCACGCCGCGAGGGTCTCGGGGGTCGCCGCCTTGATCGACTTCACCGTGCCCAGGATCGGCCGCCCCAGGGGTTGGCCCTCGAAAGCCGCGTCCTGCGCGAGTTCGAACACCAGGTCGTCGGGCGTATCGGCCGCCTCCGCGATCTCCTGGCCCACGACCTGTTTCTCCCGGGCCAGATCCGCGGCGTCCATCGCGGGGCGCAGCACCAGGTCCGAGATCACCGACGAGCCCAGGTCCAGCCCGTCCTTCAGCGCCCGCACCTGGAAGCTGGTCCGCTCGTAGCCGGTGGCGGCGTTGATGTGCCCGCCCTCGGCCTCGATCGCCTCGACGATATCCCTGGCGGAGCGCCCGCCGGCGCCCTTGAACACCATGTGCTCGAGCAGGTGCGACCAGCCCGAATGACTGGCGTCCTCGAAACGCGCGCCGCGGCCGGCCACCACCGACAGGGCCACGGTCTGCCAGCCAGGCAGCGGGTCGCACACCACCCGGACGCCGTTCGCCAACCTATGGACCCGGGGCGTGCTCACCGCTCGGCGAACGCGCGGACGTAGGCCTTGATCGTGTCCGCTTCGCCCGGCAGATGGTCGAAGCGTTCGGCGCGGCCCGACAGGCTGGCGACGCCGCGCGGCAGGCCAGGCTCGACGCCGGAGGCCTTGGCCACGTCCTCGGGGAACTTGGCGGGGTGGGCGGTGGACAGCACTACGGTCGGCCCGTCCAGACTCACGTGGCGCAGCGA
>DASVNS010000413.1:0-8754 GCA_036383735.1 Phenylobacterium sp.
CCGAGACGCCGACCAGGTTCGCGGCCAGGCCCGAGATCGCCGCCCCGACGGCGCAGCCGGTCTGGCGCACCGCCATGATCGCCGACGAGCCGATGGCCCGGTCCTCGTCGGAGAGCGCCCCCAGCAGTCGGCGGCTCATGAAGGCCCACGACAAGCCGAAAGCCGCGCCCAGGCACGCGCCGCCCAGCAGCACCCAGCCGATATGGCCGGTCGCACTGGTGAGCGCCAGGATCAGCAGGCTGACCACCAGCAGTAGGGCTCCCAGCCGCGTCCAGCGAGTGTCCCAAAGGCCGGTCGCGCCCGCCACGGCCATGCCGGTGACCGTCCAGGCCATGGACTCCGCGCCGACCACATAGCCGGCCAGCAACGGCGAATAGCCTCGCAGGTGCTGCAGGATCGGCGGGCCATAGATGGCGAACCCCATGGAGGCCGCGGTCATCGCGAACATGGCGAGATAGCCCGATCCGCTGACGGTGGAGAGGTCGCCGGCCCGGTGCGGCAGCAGGCGAATGCGGGCGCGGGCGTCAATCCGCACCACCAGCAGCAGCACCGCGAGACCCAGCATGACCAGGCCGATCGAGCCGGCGGCGCTGGGCGCCAGGTCGGCGACGGCGATGGCGGCGACCGCGACGCCCAGCACACCGAGTTGCATCCAGGGAATACCCGGACCGCCCGCCGCCTTGCCTGCGCCGCCCAGCAGCGGCAGCGCCGCGGCGCTGAACACGCCCGCCTGGACCGCAAACAGCCAGAAGACATCGCGCCAATGACCCGCCTGGACCACGACCCCGCCGAACAGCGGTCCCAGCACCGTGGCGACGCCCCAGACGAAGGTCACCGCGGCGAACACCCGCGCCAGGTGGCGTTCGGGGAACAGCATGGCGATGGCCACCATGGCGAACCCCGATATCCAGCCGCTGCCGAGGCCCTGCACCAGCCGGCCGGTCAGGAACACGCCCACATCCGGCGCGGCGGCGCTCATCAGGCAGCCCAGCACCATGACCAGCCCAGCCAGGGCGGTGGCCGAGCGCAGCCCGAACATCTCCGACAGGCGGCCCGAGCTGGCGCCCGCCAGGATCGCACCGACGAAGAAGCCAGCCGTGGCCCAGGAAAAGTAAGCGTAGCCGCCCAGGTCCGCGCCGACGCTGGGCAGGATGGTGGCGGTGACCAGGCTGTCGGCGGCGTTCAGCCAGACGCCCAGGCAGATCAGCGCAAACCGCGGCAGCCGGCCTTCGGCCAGCAGGTCCGTCCAGCTGTTGGCGTTCGGCTCGCGTGTCTTGACAGTCTCAGCCATGCTGGACCGGACCTAGCACGGCAGCTCAGCGCAGGCGCAAGGTCATCGGCATCCCGCCCTGCGGTCGCATCGAGACCCGCATCACCGGGCGTACGCGATGGCCGGGGTCGGGCTCCAGCGTCGCCCCGCGGACCAGGGTCGCCAGGATCGCCACCGTCTCGGTCAGGGCAAAGGTCTGGCCGATGCACACCCTGGGGCCGCCGCCGAACGGCAGGTAGGCGAACCGGGGGCGGCCGGCGCTCTCCTCCGGGCCGAACCGGTCGGGGTCGAAGGCGTCGGGATCGCGCCAAAGCCGCCGGTGCCGGTGGATGGCGTAGATCGGGACGAAGACGAACGTGCCTTTCTTCACCGGGTGGCTGCCGGCCTCCACGTCCTCGACGCACATGCGGCTCATCAGCGGCAGCGACGGATAGAGGCGCATGGCCTCTTGGACGACCTGTTGGGTGAAGGTCAGGCGCTCGACGTGAGCATGGGTGAGGCTGGCTTGGCCCGCGACGACGGCCACCTCGGCCCGCACGCGCGCCGTCGTGTCGGGGTCGCGGCCCAGCAGGTAGAGCGACCAGGTGAGCGCCAGGGCCGTGGTTTCGTGGCCGGCGGCGATAAAGGTCAGAAGGTTGTCGCGCAGCAGCACGTCGTCCATGCGCCGCCCGCTCTCTGGGTCCTGGGCCTGCATCAGCAGGTCCACAAGGTCGCCGCGCGCCGGCTCGCGGCGGCGGCGTTGGACCATGCGGTCCACCATCGCCTTCAGGAACACCATGGCCCGATGCCCGCGCGGCGACAGCGCCACCCGGGTCCAGGTCGGCCATTGCAGCAGATCGGCGGGCGTTATCCGGCCCAGGGTCTCCAGGTAATCCGTGATCTTCCGCGCCGCGACAGCGACGTCGATGCCCTCGCCGCCCGACAGCATGGTGTCGAGGATCACCTGGAAGGTGATCCCGGTCATCTCGGTGGCTACGTCCAGCCGGGCGCCCTCGCCCCGCTCCCGCCAGCGGGCCAGGGTCGCCTCGGCCGCCTGGACCATCACAGGCGTCATGGCGGCGACGTTGTCGGGCCGGAACCCCGGCGCTGCGGCGCGGCGCTGCCAGCGCCAATGCTCGCCCTGGGCCGTCAGCAATCCGTCGCCAAGCGCCGGCTTGGTCACCCGGTCGAACATCCAGTCCTTGCGAAACGCGTCCGCCCTATCGAGCAGGATGTCCTTCAGCATCGCTGGATCGCAGGCGTAGAGGAACGTCTGCCGTTCATCGCCGCGCTGATAGAAGGGCTCTTCGTAGACGTTCTTCGGCCAGGCCTCGATCGGATTGTCGAGCAGCTTCCAGAGCGCGTGGAAGTACGGCAGCGGCGCGTCGGGCGGCGCGATCGCCGGCGGGATCAGCTTAGCCTTGAAAAGGTCGTCGGCGGGCACTTGTCCAGGCTAGCCCCAGTCCACGGTCGCCGCCATGCCCGAAGGCTGGGCAGTTGCAACGGACGACATAAAACCCGCCTTCAGGTCTCGGTTCTGAAAGATATAACTGTTAGAGACCCTGCAAAGGGCAAGGGAGGAGAGCTCGGGTTAGTATGGGTGCGACCATCGCCATACGTGGACAGCGGAGCCTGCTTCGGCAGATCCGTGAGGCGCTGGCCGGGGGCGGCCCCGCGCAGCAACGCCTGGACATGGTGGTGCGCATCATCGCGCTCTCGATGGTGGCCGAGGTCTGTTCGATCTACCTGCGCCGGGCCAGTGGCGAGATCGAGCTGTTCGCCACCGAAGGGCTGGAGGCCCGCGCCGTCCACGTCACGCGGATGCGGCCGGGCGAAGGCCTGGTGGGCGAGATCATGCGCCTGGGCCGGCCGCTGAACCTGGCCGACGCTCCCGAGCACCCCGCGTTCTCGTACCGGCCGGAAACCGGCGAAGATCCCTATCACGCGTTCCTGGGCGTGCCGCTGCTGCGCGGCGGCCGCGTGATCGGCGTGCTGGTGGTCCAGAACCGCACAGCGCGCGTCTATTCCGAGGACGAGGTCGAGGACATCCAGATCGTCGCCATGGTGGTGGCCGAGATGGTCGCCTCGGGCGAGCTGATCAGCGTCGGCGAACTGGAAGGCGTCGAGCTCGCGCCCAGGCGGCCGGAGCGGGTCAAGGGATCGAAGTTCGCCGACGGCCTGGCGTACGGCGTCGCTGTGCTGCACGAGCCCCCGGTGGCCTCGTCCCAGCTGCTGTCGGACGACGTGGTCGCCGAGGAAGCGCGGCTGAACGGCGCCCTGGAGGGTCTGAAGGCTCAGATCGACAAGATGCTGGAGGGCCAGCACGGCCTCGTCGACGCCTCCTACGAGGTGCTCGAAACCTATCGCATGTTCGCCCACGACCGGGGCTGGAACCGCAGCCTCGAGGATGCGGTGAAGAATGGGCTGACCGCCGAAGCGGCCGTCGAGCGGGTCCGCTCCGAACACCGCGCCCGGCTGGGCCAGGCCCGCGACCCCTATCTGCGCGAACGCCTCCACGACCTGGAGGACCTGAACGACCGCCTGCTGCGCCATCTGTCCGGTGACGGCAGCATGGCGCGCGACCTGCCGGACAACGCCATCCTGATCGCCCGTAACCTGGGTCCGGCCGACCTGCTCGAATATGACCGGACCAAGCTGCGCGGCCTGCTGCTGGAAGAAGGCTCTTCGGCCTCGCATGCCGCCATCGTGGCGCGGGCGCTGGACATCCCCTGCGTCGGCCGCCTGAACGGGTTGCGTGACAAGGTTTCGGAGGGCGACCCCGTCATCGTCGACGCGGAAACCGGCGAAGCCTATCTGCGCCCGCGCCCCGACGTGGCCACGGCGATCAAGGCGCGGATGGACGTGCGCCGCCAGCGGCAGGCCGAGTTCGCCAAGCTGAAGGACACCCCGGCCTTCACCCGCGACGGGGTGAAGGTGACCCTGCTGATGAACGCCGGCCTCGACGTCGACCTCGAAAGCCTGGCCGAGACCGGCGCCGAGGGCATCGGGCTGTTCCGCACCGAGTTCCAGTTCATGGTCTCCGAGGAGATGCCGCGCTTCAACGCCCAGACGGCGCTCTATTCGCGGGTGATGGACGCGGCGGGCGACCTGCCGGTGACCTTCCGCACCCTCGACCTGGGCGGCGACAAGGTGCTGCCGTACATGGAGGCCGAGCGCGAGGAGAACCCGGCCCTGGGCTGGCGGGCGATCCGCATGGGCCTGGACCGGCCGGCGCTGTTGCGGCTGCAGCTCCGGGCCCTGATCGCGGCGTCGCGCGGCCGGCCGCTGCGCATCATGTTCCCGCTGGTGGCCAGTGTGGACGAGTTCCGCGCCGCCCGGGCGCTGGTGGAGACCGAGATCGCCTGGGCCCAGCGGCGGGGCCGCCCGGCGCCGTCGCGCCTGGACGTGGGCGCCATGATCGAAGCGCCCTCGCTGATCTGGCACCTGGACGCCCTGCTGCCGATGACCGACTTCGTCAGCGTCGGCACCAACGACCTGATGCAGTACCTGTTCGCCGCGGATCGCGGGAACCCGCGGATGTCCGACCGCTACGACCCGCTGTCGCCGCCGGCGCTGCGGGCGCTGGAGGCGATCCAGCGCGCCTGCGCCGAGACCGGCACGCCGGTCAGCGTGTGCGGCGAGATGGCGGGCCGGCCGTTGGAGGCCTTCGCCCTGACCGCCCTGGGCTTCGAGCGGCTATCCATGCCCCCGGCCGGCATCGGGCCGGTGAAGCAGATGGTGCTGAGCTGCGATCGCGAGGCTGCGCGGCGTGGCGTCTCGGCCTTGCTGAAGTCTTCCGCCGGCTCGGTGCGGAACGAGATTGAAACGCTTGCGCGCAAACTTTACCTCGCCGTCTGATCCTCGCCCGAATCCCTAGACACTCTCTGTGGCGACGGCAGGAGCGCCCGAGACCCGCGTGTTACGCAGACGCACATCCAGCAAGACCGAGACGACGCGCGGACGCCTTCGCGCGGCGCTGAAGCTCGGCGGGCCCGACGCGGTGCCGGCTGCGGCCGTGAACCTGGAGCCGCCCCCGCCGGTGGATCCGGTCTATGCCTGCGAAACCCTCGGCGAGGCGCTGAGGACCGCCCGCCAGGAGAAGGGCCTGACGCTTCCGGAAGTGGCCGAGCGCACGCGCGTGCGCCGCTCGTACCTGGAGGCGATCGAGGAGATGCGACTGGCCGACCTGCCGTCGCGGCCCTTCACCATCGGCTATATCCGCGCCTATGCGACAGCCCTGGGCCTCAATCCCGATCTGGCCACGGAACGGTTCAAGACCGACGAGCCGGCGCTCGACGAGCCGCTTCGGGCGCCGGTGGGCATGTTCGACGACAAGGATCCGCGGGTCGCCGCGTTCCTGATCGGCGCCCTGGTCATCATTGCGGCCATCGTGCTGTGGAACGTGGCCCAGCGGGCGATGACCGCCGCCGCGCCGGCGCCGCCGCTGGCGCCGGCCGACCAGACCGCCAGGGCTCTGAGCCAGATCAAGGCGGGCAAGGTCGTCGAGCTGGGCTATCCCCTGCCGGCGCCTGTGGAATCGACGACGCCGCCGCCCTATGAAACCCCGGGGCTGGCGGCCGCCATGGGACTGCCAACCGACCCGAACTCGCCCGCGGGGACGCCGGCCCGGGTGGGCGAACCGCCGCCCGTAGATCTCGCGTCGCTGCCCCAGGTGTTCACGCCCAAGGGCCGGGTCTACGATTCAGGCAACCCGCAGCTCACTTCGGTGGTGACGGTCCAGGCCCTCAAGGCCGGCGCTCTGATCGTGCGCGGAGCGGACGGCTCGGTCTATTTCGCCCGCCAGCTGGCCAAGGGCGAAGCCTATCGGGCGCCGCAGCTGCCCGGCCTGACGCTGGACGTCTCCGCGCCACGTGACTTCCAGGTCTTCGTGGCCGGACAGTCCAAGGGCGTGCTTCCAGCTCAGCAGGTGCTGGCCTCCAAGCTGGCCACCACGCCTACGATCCAGCCCGCCTCGCCTGCGGCCAAACCAGCGGCGCCGCCGAGACCCACGGCCGCGCCCAAAGCGACCGCCACGCCCCGGCCATAGCGCCAGTTGGGTTTCGAGGCCGGACGGACTATTTTCCCCAAGCCATGACCACAGAAGCCCACACCAGCGTCCGTCCCTGGCGCGCCATCGACCGCCGGACCAGCCGGAAGATCCGCGTGGGCAATGTGGAGGTGGGCGGCGACGCCCCCATCACCGTCCAGTCGATGACCAACACGCTCACCGCCGACGCCAAGGCGACGATCGAGCAGGTGCGCCAGCTGGAAGAGGCGGGCGTCGATATCGTCCGCGTCTCGTGCCCCGACGAGGAGTCGACGGCGGCGTTCCGGCAGATCGCCAAGGCGGCCAAGGTCCCGCTGGTGGCCGATATCCATTTCCATTATCGCCGCGGCATCGAGGCCGCGCAGGCGGGCGCGGCCTGCCTGCGGATCAACCCAGGCAATATCGGCTCGCCCGCGCGTGTCCGGGACGTCGTCCAGGCGGCGCGCGACCACGGCTGTTCCATGCGCATCGGGGTCAATGCCGGATCGCTCGAGCGGGAGCTCCTGGAAAAGTATGGGGAGCCCTGCCCCGACGCGATGGTCGAAAGCGCGCTGAACCACGCCCGCATCCTGCAGGACCACGACTTCCACGAGTTCAAGATCAGCGTGAAAGCCTCCGACCCGTTCATGACCGTGGCCGCCTATCAGCAGCTCGCCGAGGCCATCGACTGCCCGCTGCACCTGGGCGTGACCGAGGCCGGCGCCTTGCGGACCGGGACGGTGAAGAGCTCGATCGGCATCGGCTCGCTGCTCTGGGCGGGCATCGGCGACACCATCCGGGTCAGCCTGGCCGCCGATCCGGTCGAAGAGGTGAAGGTCGGGTTCGATATCCTGAAGAGCCTTGGCCTGCGCCACCGCGGCGTGAACATCATCGCCTGCCCCTCCTGCGCGCGGCAGGGCTTCAACGTGATCCAGACCGTGGAGGCGCTCGAGCAGCGCCTGGCGCACATCGCCACCCCCATGAGCCTCTCGATCATTGGCTGCGTGGTGAACGGGCCGGGCGAAGCCCTGATGACCGACCTGGGCTTCACCGGCGGCGGCAAAGGCGCGGGCATGGTCTATGTGGCCGGCAAGGCCGACCACAAGCAGGACAATGTCGGGATGGTCGACCATATCGTCGAGCTGGTCGAGGCGCGCGCCGCCCAGATCGAGCGGGAGAAATCCACGGACTTGCAAGCGGCCGAATAGCCGGCTGCAAAAGTGACGCCAGCGTCACTCTTGCACCGCCTTCCCTTCCGAGCTTAGCTGGCGCTCAAATCTTGTGGAGGGACGAAATGTCGGCGGACGGCAACTGGAAAGTCACCATCAACACGCCGATGGGGGCGCGAACCATAAACGTCGCCATCGCGACCAGCGGCGACAGCTTCACCGGCAAGGTGGACAGCGACATGGGCGCCCAGGAAGTCACCGGCAAGATCGATGGCGACACGTTGACCTGGAACACCGACATCACCACCCCGATGCCCATGAAGCTTGAGTTCACGGCCAAGGTCGACGGCGACAAGATGACCGGCAGCTGCAAGATGGGCATGTTCGGCAACGCGCCCCTGAACGGCGAACGCGTCTAGCCGCTCCGCGCCGCATGCGCAGCAAAGCCCCGCCGCATGGCGGGGTTTTCTCTTTGGAAGCACCTCATTTGATCGTTCCAGTTGCGCAGGATTTCACGATCCCGTGATCTGACGCCACATTCCGCTTTCACATCCCCCACAACGATGGATGGTTAACCGTAGAGAGTGCGGGAGCATCCGGGTTGGGGGAACAGATCACAAAGGAACACGTCGAGGTCGCGCCGGCTGGCTGGCGGTTCTTGCGGCTGCTGAACGATGCGGCCGAACGTTTGCTCGCGGCCACGGACGCCAACCAGGCCGTGGCCGACCTGTTCCGGATCATCGCCGCCGAACTGCGGCGGGACGTCTATGTCAACTGCATCATGACCGAGGGCTCGGGCCTGATCCTGTCCAGCTCGTATGGGTTCGACGGCAGAGCCACGCGAATGAGCGGCCAGCTGGGCGTGCAGGTGTGCCTCGAGGTCGCCCTGGAACGACGGCCGCAATATGCGCCGGACATCCTGCGGAATCACGAGCCTCACACGGCGATGCTGCGGGCGGCGGGCGTGGATTGCTACGCCTGTGCGCCGATGATGGCCGGCGACCGGGTCATCGGCACGCTGGGTTTCGGCCGACGCTGGAGCGGGAGCTTCACGCCGGAGGAACTGCAGTTCCTGCACACCGTCACCCACTACGTGGCCATGGCCTTCGAGCGGCTGAGGACTGAAACAGCGCTGCGCGAAAGCGAACGCCGCCTGAACGCCGTGCTCGACAATGCGTCTGTCGCGATCTTCCTGATGGATGATCGGCAGCACTGCGCCTACATGAACGCCGCCGCGGAGAAGCTCACGGGCTATACGTTCGAGGAAACGCTCCGGCGTCCGCTGCACGATGTGATCCACCACAGCCGGC
>DASVNS010000414.1:0-7964 GCA_036383735.1 Phenylobacterium sp.
GAGCCGGGCCCGCGCCTCCTCGGCCAGGGCGACGCCGTAGCAGGCGACGGCGCTGGCGGTGGCGCCCGGCGCCGGTACGCCCGCAAGCTCGGCGATCAGGCCGTGCGCCTCGCTCCAGCGCAGGTTCTCACCGCCCAGCACATACCGTTCGCCGGCCGCGCCATGGCGCGCCAGCAGCACGTGGCCGGCCGCCACGTCGCGCGCGGAGACGATGTTGCAGCCGCCCGCCCAGGTGAGCCGCAGGGGATCGGCCAGGTAGCCGGTGATCATGCCGTTGCTCGGCCCCAGGCTCGCGCCGAAGCGGCCGACGCTCATGGTCGGCAGGGCGAACACGATCTCCACCCCAAGCGCGCGGGCGGCCTCCAGGGCCTGCCGCTCCTGGGCGATCTTGGCCGCCACATAGGCGGGCTCCTCGGCGTCGTCCTGGGGCTCGGCGCCTTCATCGAGGACCTCGGGCCGATAGGATGCGCCGAGCGTCACCGAGGACGACGTCATCACCACCCGGCCGACGCTGGCCGACGCGGCGGCGGCGAGGACATTGCGGCTGCCGTCGGTGGCGGTCCGCGCCAGTGCGGGCAGGGCCTCGCCCCAGTAGCTGAACGCGACCGCGGTGTGGAACACCACGTCCTGGCCGGCCATCGGCGCCCCCAGCGAGTCCGGCTCGAGGACGTCGCCGAAGGCCAGGCCGATCGGCAATCCGTCGATGCCGTCCAGCCGGCTGCTCGGCCGCACCAGCCCGGTGACCTCGGCCCCCTGCCGCAGCAGCTCGCGCACCAGGTTGGCGCCGATGAGGCCATTGGCGCCGGTCACCAGGGCTCTCATCGGAAGGCCCCGGCGTCGACCTGGGCGGCGTGGCGCAGGTCGTCGAGGATGCCGCTCACCGGCGTCGTCGAGGCCGACGCGCGGTGCGTCGGGGGCGCAGCCTCGAAGTGGCGGAAGCCGTCATCGTCCACCCGCACGGGCTGTGGCGAAGTTGGGGCGCCGGCCGGCCGGAACAGGCCCCTCAGCATCGCGCCCAGGTCGAAGCCGTCGCCCGACTTCAGGCGCTCGGCCAGGCCCGCCAGGCGTTCGACCGGGAGGGGCTCGCCTTCCGACGCCTCCGACCACGCCCGGCCGATGCGGACATCGCGGCCCTCGGCCACCGCCTCCAGGTTCGCGAAGGTGCGGCGGAAGAAGCGACCGTAGGCCTCGCTCACCAACAGCCGCTTCATCTCGGGCGGCAGCTCGCGGTCCAGGGCGGCCCAGGCGGGCGGCAGGCAGAACTGCTGACGGCCCCAGATCGTCACGAGGGTGTCGTCGCCGAGCGCCTCGAAGGTCACGATGCCGTCGTCGGCGACCGCAGAGCCGTTCTCGCTCTTCACCGTCTTCCAGAACATGCGCTGGCGTCGCGGGCGGTATTCGACCGCCTCGACCTTGGTCACGTCGATGGTCACGCCGCCGCCCAGCGCCGTGTAGTTCGGCTGGGGCAGGTACAGGTTCCGCTCGATCTGGCGCGCCACCCGGCCGTCGGCGTCGCGTCCGGTGACCACCGCGCGCCCGCCCACGTAGTCGTTCATGAACTGGATGGTGCGGTGGACCTCCACCGCCTCGACGAAAACCTCGAAGGGCAGGGGTATCCGCCGCGCGCCGTCGAACACCACCGCGCCGTCGTCGAAGCGCCAGCGCACGCCCTCGGCGTCGGCCGGAACGCCGCGCAGCAGCTCGGTCTGGGCGATGAGCTCCGACGACAGGCCCGCATAGGCCGCCTCCGGGACCGTGTCGGGGTCGATGTTGATGGGCGTGTCCCGCTGGCGGATCGCATCCTTGGCGAAGTTGACGCCCCAGGCGTCGCCCAGCGTCCCGGCCTCGCCCAGCCACAGGTTCGCCAGCCGGACCAGCCGGGCGCCGTCTTCGCCGACCTCTCCGGCGCCGGCCACGTCGGCCAGCGCCCGGTTCAGCCAATCGTTGGCCGGGTGGCGAAAAGGAAACAGCGAACGGTCGACCTGCTGCAGCACCGGCCGCACGGCCCGGTCGGCGCCGACGAAACGCCGCCGGGCCGCCGTCGCGGCTCTCGATCCCGGCTCGACGTTCACCCACCCGGCATAGGGTTCGAGCGGGCCCAGGATGCGCGTCTGGGGCGACGGGCGGGCGCGCCGCAGCGACGTCGCCGCGAGGTCCGAGACGAAGGGGTCCAGTCCCATCTTCAGCGCCCCCACATAGTCCGCGAGAGCCGCGTCGGAGGCGGCGATGACCGTGTCGGTGCGAAGGGCGCGCGGCGCACGGCCGCCGCCGGCGCCATGCCCGCTCACGACCGCGTCGATGAAGGCGAAGTGCGGCGGCGCACGCGCCATGAGCTCGGCCGCCACCTCGCCGGCGTTGCGGCGATAGCGGTAGTGGTAGTCCTTGTCGGTGGCCGGCAGCACCGAGAGGAGGGTGGAAAGGCACAGCGCGTAGCCGTCGTCCTCGTCCGTCCGGTTCGCCGAGAACACCAGCCGCAGGTCCGCGTCCAGCCAGGCGCGCGACAGGCCGGCGCCCGCCAGCGGCCCCCAGTCGGAGAAGACGCCCTCCACGACCTCCTCCGCCAGGTCGACCACGTCGTAGATCCGGCCGGCCGTCGTCTCGTAGCGGTAGCCCAGCAGGTCGGCCGCCACGAAGACGTCGCGGTTCTCCAGCCACAGGGCCGCCGTGCTTCGCGTGGAGCCGACGGCGACGTCGGTGACGCCGAGCTCGAACAGCGCGTCGGCAAGGTGTTCGACCAGCAAGGGGTCGGCGACGGCGGGAGAGTCGGCGGTATAGCCGTCGAGGGCAGGGACGATCACCGCCGAGCACCGGCCGGTGGCCTCCAGCGCCGCCTCGATATGCTCGCGCGCCACGGCGGCAAAGCCCGACAGGGCCATGGCCCGGTCGAGAAGCGCCATCCCGTGCGCTCCTGGCTCCTGCACGATGGCGACCACGGGATCCATCGTCCGCTCTACGCCGGGTCCAGGACCATCAGGCGGACCCGCACCACCATGTCGTCGAAGCCGGCGATGGCCACATTGGCCAGGTAGGGTCCGCCGGGCGCGAACGCTTCGGGGTCAAGCTGCGCCGACACCAGGATCAGCTGCTCACCGCCGGGCGGCAGCGTGAATTCGGCGGGGTCCAGGCGAACGCTTGCGGCCGTCTCGCCCGCCGGCCCGGTGAAGTCCGACGTCGCGAAGCTGAGCGCCACGGCGCGGTCGTGGGGATTGCGCAGCAGGAGCTCGGCCGCCGCCGCGCCGCCCAGCGGCCCCATCAGTTCCAGGTCCTGCATCGGCGCACTGGGCGACGTGGCGGGGCGCAAGCCGCTGGCTTGCGACGCGGCGGAGGTCGCCGCCTGCGCTCCGCCCCGCAACAGCGCCGCGGCCGCGTCCGACGCCAGCGCCAGGGCGTCGGCGGGGTAGCGCACCGCCTCTTCCGCCGCCAGCTTGGCCAGGGCGCCCGCCGCCGCCGTGCTGGTCGATCGCCCGGAGCCATAGTCGGCCAGGATGCGGCCATAGGCCTGCACCGCGGTCAGCCGCTGGCTGGCCCATCGCCGGGCGAGCTCCGACACCAGGTTCCGCTCGCCGTCCTTGTCCCCCGCGCCTGCCATCTCAGCAACAGCACTCGCAGCCGCAGTCGGCCTTGTAGGCCCCGCAGTCGAGGGGCAGCACGGCGACGGCGATGCGGATCGGGCGGATCGCGCAGCCCTTGATCCTCAGGTCGGCGTAGGCCACCTCGCAGCGGTCCACGTCCCGCGCTCGCCCGCTCTGGCCATTGGCGTCCGTGCTCGCGCTGCGGATGTCGATGGCCAGGACGACCTGCTGTTCGCCGCAGGGCGCGAGGGTGAACTGTGCAGGCGTCAGCAGGTCGGCGCTGACCTGCAAGCCGTCCGGCAGCTTCGTCCAGCTGGACAGTTCGATCTCGACCTCGCGCTCGCGGCGCCACTTGTTCTCGACCACGATCGGAACGATCCGCCGCTCGCCGGCCCGCGCCTCGATCAGGAGGTCGGCGTCGGAGACGCAACAGTTGCAGGCGCAGGGATCGGCCTTGCATGCGCCGCAGGCGTGATCCTTCGCCTTCGGCTTGCGGACCAGGTCTTCCACGCCCGAGCGCCAGGTCTCGTAGGCGTCGGCCCAGGGTTGGAAGGCCTGCTTGGCGAGCTTGTTCAGATCAAGCTCAGGGGTGGCCTGTCGCGGCAGGGTGGCCTGCATCATGCTGCGGCTCCTTGTTTGCGGGTTCCGCCCTTGCCCGGTGGCCTGGACTTGGCGGCGGTGACGATCACCAGGTGAAGATCGGTGTCGTAGAGGGGGACGAAGACATGGTGGCGCGCCGTGGCCGGGAGCTTGTCGGGCAAGGTCACGCTCACGGCGGACGTCCGGCTCGCGCCGGGCTCCAGGTGAAGAGGCCCGCTGGGCATGCCGAGCGTGACCTCGCCGGCGGCCTTCAGGGTCGGCGCCCGGCGGCGTGTGAACAGGGCGCCGAGCACGCGCTCAAGCGCCTCGCCGCCCTCCGGACCCTCCAGCCGGTCGGGGGCGATCGGATCCTCCTCGCCCAGCGGATAGCCGCCGGCCAGGTCGATGGTGAGGGGCACGTTCCCGCGGTTCTCGAAAGCGACGGCGACGGTCTGGGTCGCGCCGGCGGCGGCGTCGATCACCGCGGGCTGGGGCCGGATCGCGAGCTCCGCGTCGGCGAGCACATCGATCTCGACGGGGCGGGTCATCTCGCCCAGGCGGACCTCGCCGCGGTAGTGGCCCGGCGGCGTCGCCGGATCCAGCCGCAAGCGGACCTGCAATCGCGCCGTCTGGTTCGCGGCCAGGTTCACGCCCACGGGCGCCGCCTCCAGCCGGATCGGGTCGCCCTTGCCCTCCAGCCGCACCTCGGCGAACGCCACCTCGGCCAGATGGCCAGGCTCGACGGAGTCGTTGCGGACCGTGACGGGCAGCCGCAGCGAGGCGGCCCGGCCCGAAAGCGCGACCACGCGGTCCGCAGGCCAATCCACCAGACCGAGCTTGGCCATCGACCCCTAGCTCCCCAGCCGGATGTGCAGGGCGGGTTGCGCCGGACCCGGGGGCGGCCCGTCGCGGGGCTGCGGCAAGCTGACGGTCTGCGGCGGCATGTGGAGCGGCGCCACCGTCATCTCCATCTGGCCGTCCAGGGTGAAGCCCAGGACCTCGACCCCGAAGATCGTCAGTCCCACGCGCTGGCGATTGGGCAGGCACACCCGCGTCGGCGGCAACGGCCCCAGCGACAGCCGCAGGCACTGGTCCAGCACCACTGGCTGGAGGTCGATCGCGGCCGTGGTTTCGGTCCGGATCGGATCGGGGATCGAGAGGGTGAACTTGTTGTCGGTCTTCAGCGGCTGCGGCGTCGACAGCGCCAGGGTGGCGTCGGTCTTCACCGGCTGGGGCACCGACAGGGCCACAGTCGTATCCGCCTTGAGCGGCTGAGGCGTGGCCAGGGACGCGGCGAACTTGATGTCGTTCAGGCCCTGCAGGGCCACGGTGACAGGACCGCTGTTGATCGAAATCGGGTCGTACAGAATCTCAAGGTCAGCCACGGTGCCTCCGCCAGCTGCCCCACCCCACGCACAAGCTAACTCACGCCAAGCTTGCCGGCAACGACCGTTGGTTGCGTTGCACCGTGAATGTCTGGGGCGCCTGGAGAGCGGGCGGTGGGCTCCCGACAGATGAACGGTTCATTCTATGTTTGCCATCGTGCGATACTCACGTTCGGCAAATCGGAGACCTCATTTGGCCGGCGACGGAGCATCCATGCGACTTGAGCGCACCTCCGATGACCGGCCGTCGCTGTCGATCGTCGCGCCCTGCTTCAACGAGGTCGAGAGCTTGCCGACGTTCGTCGAGCGGGCGACGCAGGCCTGCGTGACGGCGGGTGTCGGCGACTTCGAACTGGTGCTGGTGAACGACGGCTCCGACGACCGCACCTGGGAGACGATCTGTGAGCTCGCGTCCCGCCAGAGCGGGATCGTGGGCGTCAACCTGGCCCGCAACTACGGCCACCAGCTGGCCGCCTCGGCAGGCCTGTCCCTGTGTCGCGGAGATCGCGTCCTGCTGATCGACGCCGACCTGCAGGACCCGCCGGAACTGCTGGCGGCGCTGATGAGCCGGATGGACGAGGGCTATGACGTCGTCTATGCGCGCCGCCGCAAGCGCCCGCAGGAAAGCGCCTTCAAGCTGGGCGCCGCGAGCGCTTTCTACCGCGTGCTGGACGCCCTGTCCGAGGTCCGGATCCCGGTCGAGGTGGGCGATTTCCGGTTGATGACCCGGCGCGTGGTCGATCGGCTCAACGCCCTGCCGGAGAGCGATCGCTTCATCCGCGGCATGGTGGCCTGGCTGGGCGGCCGGCAAGCCGAGCTGCTGTACGATCGCGAACCCCGCTTTGCCGGCCAGACCGGATACACCCTGGCCAAGATGCTGCGGCTCGCCGCGGCGGGCATCACCAGCTTCTCGACCGCGCCTCTCCGGTTGGCGATCTGGTTCGCGGGACTGGGCGCCCTCGTCGCGGGCGGCCTGATCCTCTACATCCTGATCGGCTTTCTGGTGGGCCGAACCACACCGGGCTGGACCAGTCTGGCGCTGATGACGGCCTTCTTCGGGATCGGGCAATTCGCCTGCATGGCGATCATCGGCGCCTATCTTGGCCGGGTCTTCGTACAGGTCAAAGGCCGCCCGCTGTTCTACGTCGATGAGATCGTCGGCTCGCCGATCGGGTCTCCGCTTCAGGCCACGAGGGCGCGCCGTGCAGACTAGCGAGTTCGACAAGTTCGCCGACGAGTATCTTGCGGCGCACGAGCAGAACCTTGGCGTGACCGGCGAGGGGCCCGAGTATTTCGCCCGCTACAAGATCGACGCGCTCGCGCGGCTCTATCGGCGGCAGGGCTATCCGTCGCCGCGCTCGATCCTCGACTTCGGTTGCGGCATCGGCGCGTCCATCCCGCATCTGGCGGCGGCCTTTCCGGACGCCAGTATCGTGGGGCTCGACCTGTCGGAGCGCAGCCTGGCCATCGCCAATTCGCGGTTCCCCGGCCTTGCGGACTATCGGCTTCACCAGGCGGGGGACATGTCCGGGCTGGGTCGGTTCGACCTGATCTTTTCGTCCTGCGTCTTCCATCACATCGAGGCTGGCGAGCACGTCCCGATACTCCGCGGCCTGAAAACCTGCCTCACCGACCACGGTCACCTGGCGATTTTCGAGCATAACCCGGTCAATCCGGTCACCCGCTACATCGTGGCCACGTGCCCGTTCGACGAGAACGCGGTGTTGATACCGGCCGCCACCCTGGCGGACCGCCAGCGCCAGGCGGGCTTGCGAAGGGTCCAGACCGCCTACATCGGCTTCTTCCCGGCGGCGCTTCGAGCCCTGCGGCCACTGGAGCCGTGGCTCAGCGCCGCACCGATCGGGGCGCAGTACTATACCTTTGCCCAGGCCTGAGTTCGCGCGGGAAGCGCGGCTCCTGTCACGCTTCGCATCCACCGGGGTCGCAAACACCCTCGTAGGAGCGGGCGTGATCCTGGCGCTCGACCGCGGCCTCGGCGTGCCGCCGGCTGTCGCGAACCTGTGCGGCTATGTGGTGGGCTTCTTCGTGGCCTGGCGGCTTCACCGGGGCTTCGTCTTCCGCGATGGCACGCGCGACCGACAGACGGTCGTGAAGTACGCGGTGGCGATCCTCTGCGCCTTCGCGGCCAACCAGGCCGTGCTGCACCTCGTGCTGCGGCTTCCCGTCGACGCGGCCGTCAGGCCGGTGGCGGCGCAGCTGGCCGCGATCGTCAGCTATACCGCCCTGCAGTTCCTGCTCATGCGGTTCTGGGTGTTCCGGCGCCGCCAGGGCCACTGATCGCGCCCACAAGCCTCAGGCGATTGGCAGCACAGGCGCAGCTTCCGCCTGACCCTCGGCGGGGCCCCGAGGGGCCCGCCGTTCAACTTCCCCCGCCCGTCGTTGCGGCGAGGCGCGGCGCCGGCGATCG
>DASVNS010000415.1:0-6466 GCA_036383735.1 Phenylobacterium sp.
GTGCTGGCCGTGGCGGCCCAGATCGCCAGTCGGGCGCCGCTGTCGGTGCGGGGCCTGAAGCGCGTGGTGCACGGCGGCCAGGACCTGGATCTGGCGCACGCCATGGACCTGGAGCTCACCGTCTACAACCACCTCTTCACCACCGCCGATCGCCGCGAGGGCGTGGCCAGCTTCAACGAGAAGCGGACGCCGGTGTTCGAGGGGAAGTAGCTTAGCGGGCGGGGCGCAGCATCGGATAGAGCGGCGGATAATCGTCGGGCTGGACGAGGCCGATGACTTCGAAGCCATGGCGCTCGTAGAGCGGGATGTTCCGCGGATTGCTGCTCTCGAGGTAGGCCGGCAACCCCTGGGCGTCGCAGAGGCGCAACCCCTCCTTGATCATGGCCGACCCCAGGCCTTCGCCCTGTCGCGCAGGATCAACGCCCACCGCCGCCAGGTACCAGTGCGGCCCCTCGGGATGGAAGGCGCGCATCTGCTCACCCACCTGCGCCAGCACCGCGCCGCGTTCCGGCGGGACGTCGGCAAGCACGCCCAGCATGGCCTCCAGGTCGGGCTCGACGCCCGGCGGCAGCCAGAGCGACACCGCCGCGGCGTCCTCAGTCACGAAGGCCGTGCCGTGCTCCAGCCCGCGCCCGCCCATGGCCATGACGAAAGGCGGCCAGCCCGCCATGAAGTCGCGGGGCCTCGGGAAAACGTAGCGGACGCACGGGTCGGCGCAGAACGACAGCAGCAGCGTGTCGATCATCGCCTCGCGGTCGGCCGGTGCGGCCGTGCGGATTTCGATGGAGTTCATTCCCCTTCATAGCGCGGGATGGCGAAGCAGCGAGTCTGCGCATAGCCTCCCCACATGAAGATGCCTGCGCCGGACCCCGAGCTGATCGCCCGCAAGGCCGAGATCGTGAAGGCGTTGCGCCGGATCGTGCCCGGCGAGGGCGTGGTGTCGGAACCCGCCGGGTTGGTCCCCTTCGAGAGCGACGGCCTCTCGGCCTATCGCCAGACGCCGATCGCGGTGGTGCTGCCGGAGACCACGGCGCAGGTGTCCGATATCCTACGCTGGTGCCAGGCCAATGGGGTCAAGGTGGTGCCGCGTGGCGCGGGCACATCGCTGTCGGGCGGCGCCCTGCCGCTGGCGGACGGCGTGGTCCTGGGCCTGTCGAAGTTCAACCGGGTGCTGGAGGTGGACTATGCCAACCGTTGTGCGGTGGTGCAGCCGGGGGTGACCAATCTGGGAGTCACCGCGGCCGTCGAAGCGAACGGCTTCTACTACGCCCCCGACCCCTCCAGCCAGATCGCCTGCACCATCGGCGGCAATGTGGCCGAGAACTCCGGCGGGGTGCATTGCCTCAAGTACGGTCTGACCACCAACAACCTGCTCGGCTGCGAGCTGGTGCTGATGAGCGGCGAGGTGGTGCGGCTGGGCGGCAAGGCGATGGAGGCGGACGGCTACGACCTGCTGGGCCTGGTCACCGGCTCGGAGGGGCTGCTGGGCGTGGTCACCGAGGTGACGGTCCGTATCCTGCCCAAGCCCGAGTCGGCGAAGGCCCTGTTGCTGGGGTTCGCCACGGTGGAGGGCGCGGCGGCGACGGTCGGCGACATCATCGCTGCGGGCGTCATCCCGGCCGGGCTGGAGATGATGGACAGCCCGGCGATCCGCGCGGCCGAGGCCTTCGTCGGCGTAGGCTATCCGGTGGACGCCGCCGCCCTGTTGATCGTCGAACTGGACGGGGCGGAGGCCGAATGCATCGAGCTCACCGAGCAGGTGCGGACGCTGGCCGCCGAGCGCGGGGCCAACTTCGTGAAGGTCTCCGGGAGCGAGGCGGAGCGGCTGGCCTTCTGGGCGGGACGCAAGGCGGCGTTCCCGGCCGTGGGCCGGATCGCGCCGGACTACTTCTGCATGGACGGGACCATCCCACGCGCGCAGCTGCCGCACGTGCTGACCCGGATCTCACAGCTGTCGGCGCAGTACGGACTGGGCGTGGCCAATGTCTTCCACGCCGGCGACGGCAACCTGCACCCGCTGATCCTCTATGACGCCGACATCCCAGGCGACCTGGACAAGGCGGAGGCGTTCGGCGCCGATATCCTGAAGCTGTGCGTGGCCGTGGGCGGCGTGCTGACCGGCGAACATGGCGTGGGCGTCGAGAAGCGCGACCTGATGGGCGAGATGTTCGACGCGACGGACCTGGCCTGCCAGCAGCGGGTGAAGTGCGCCTTCGATCCCGGGCTGCTGCTGAACCCCGGCAAGGTGTTCCCGACCCTGCACCGCTGCGCCGAGCTGGGCCGTGTTCACGTGCACCGGGGCAAGGTCGCCTTTCCGGAGCTGCCGCGGTTCTGATGATCGACACCGCCCTCCGCATCCTGAAACCCACCACCGCGCAGGAGGTGCAAACCCTCGTCGCCGAGGCCGGCGCGGCCGCGCGCCACATCGAGGTGATCGGCGGCGGCACCAAGCGCGCCATCGGGACGCTGGACCCGGTGGACCAGGTGATCTCGACCCAGCGGTTGGACCGCATCGTCGACTATGCCCCCGATGAGCTGGTGCTCACCGCCCAGCCCGGCGTGCGGCTGGCGGATATCGAAAAGCTCGTCGCGTCCCGGGGCCAGATGCTGGCGTTCGAGCCGCCCCGATGGACGCGGCTGGTGGGCGCGCGGGGCGAGCCGACCCTGGGCGGCGTGCTGGCGACCAACCTGTCGGGACCCCGGCGCATACGGGCGGGCGCGGCGCGGGACCACTTCCTGGGCTTCGAAGCCGTCTCGGGCCGCGGCGAGCTGTTCAAGGCCGGCGGCAAAGTGGTCAAGAACGTGACCGGCTATGACCTGATGAAGCTGATGGCCGGGTCCTGGGGCACGCTGGCGGTCCTTACCGAGGTGACGATCAAGGTCCTGCCCGCGCCCCGCAAGGAGACGACGCTGCTGTTGTTCGGCTTGCCTGACGTCCGCGCGAGCGAAGCGATGGCGCTGGCGATGAACGGGCCGTTCGAGGTGTCGGGCGCCGCGCATCTGCCGGCCTTCGCGGCGCATGCGCGGCCCTTGAAGGCCGAGATGTCGACCACGGCGTTGCGGCTGGATGGGTTCGAGGGTTCGGTCGCGGCGCGCGTCGACGCGCTGGCCGTGGCGCTGAAGGGTTACGGCCGGATCGACGCCCTGGAGGGGGACCACAGCCGCCAGTTCTGGAGCCAGATCCGCGAAGTCGAGGCCTTCGCCGGCGATCCGAGGCCGCTGTGGCGGCTGTCGTTGCCGCCGGCGGCGGGATGGCGCGGGCCGCATGGCCTGCCCGGTGACGCGCTCTACGATTGGGCGGGCGGCCTGGCGTGGCTGCTCACGGAAGAGCCGGCGCAGAAGGTCAGGGCGGTGACCCGGAGCCTGGGCGGCCACGCCCTCTGCCTGCGCGGCGCCGCGGCATTCGGGCCGCGTGAGGGCGCTCTGGGCGAGCTGCAAGACCGCGTGAAAGCCGCGTTCGATCCCTTGGGCGTGCTGAATCCCGGGCGTATGGAGGGCGCGCCATGAAGACCGCCTTCACCGCCGAACAGCTGGCGGACCCACAGACCGCCGCCAGCCAGTCGGCGATCCGCAAGTGCGTCCACTGCGGCTTCTGCACCGCCACTTGCCCGACCTATGTGCTGCTGGGCGACGAACGCGACAGTCCCCGCGGCCGGATCGAGTTGATCCGCGAGATGCTGGAGTCGGGCGGCGCCCCCGCCCCGACCACTGTGACCCACATCGACCGCTGCCTCTCGTGCCTGGCCTGCACCACCACCTGTCCGTCCGGGGTCGACTACGCCCAACTGATCGACCACGCCCGCGCCCACATCGAGACGCATCATGTGCGGCCATGGCCGGAACGGCTGCTGCGGCGCCTGATCCCCGCGGTGCTGACGCGGCCCCGGCGGCTTGCCGTTGCGCTGAACCTGGGGCGGCTGGCGCGGCCCTTGGAGCCGTTGCTGGCGCGCCTGAAACTCGCGCCGCTGGCGGCCCTGCTACGGCTCGTGCCGCCGCCGATTCCCAAGGTGCAGGCGGCGCCCGGCCGAACGCCATCGGGCAAGGCAAGGGGACGTGTCATCCTGTTGCAGGGGTGCGTCGAACCCGTCATGGCGCCGCAGGTGCGCGCCGCCGCCATCCGCCTGATTGCGCGCGCAGGCTTCGAAGTCGTGCTGGCCGAGGGCGAAGGCTGCTGCGGCGCGCTGTCGGAACACCTGGGCCGCGCGGACGAAGCCAAGGCCATGGCCCGCGCCAACCTTGCCGCCTGGGCCAGGGCCGGGAAGATCGACGCCATCGTGACGACCGCCGCCGGATGCGGGACCATGCTCAAGGCCTACTGGCGGCTGCTGGGCGAGACTGTGCCGGCACGCGACATCCTGGAGTTCATCGACGAGGTCGGGCTGCCGGAACCGGTGAAGACGCCGCCGCTCAGCGTCGCCTACCATGCGGCCTGTTCGCTACAGCATGGCCAGCAGATCAAGGCTGCGCCGCCGCGCCTGTTGGCGCAGGCCGGGTTCGAGGTCCGCCCGATTGCGGAGGGGCACCTCTGCTGCGGCTCGGCGGGGGTCTACAACATCCTGCAGCCTGAACTTGCGACCCGGTTGCGCGACCGTAAGGCGGCCAACGTCAACGCGGCGGGCGCGGCGGTGGTGGCCGCCGGAAACGTCGGGTGCATGGCCCAGCTCGCGCCGGTGCTGGATGCGCCGGTGGTCCATCCGGTGGAACTCCTCGACTGGGCGACGGGCGGCCCCCGGCCCGCGGCCCTGACCACGCGGCCTCAGCCTCAGCCCGCCGCCGCGACATAGGCGTCGATCTCGGCCAGATGGCGGCCGATGACCTCGGGCGGCAGGAACGAGCCGGTGAAGCTGTTCCTGGCGAGCGTCACCAGGTCCTCGCGGGTCAGCGACAGCGCCTCGGCGGTCTGGAGCCAGTTCTGGCCGAGATAGCCGCCGAAATAGGCCGGATCGTCGGAGTTGAGCGTCGCCCTCAAGCCCCGCTCCAGCATCGTCTTCAGCGGATGGACCTTGAGGTCGTCGACCACACACAGCTTCAGGTTCGACAGCGGGCAGACGGTCAGGGTCACCTGCTCGTCTGCCAGGCGCTCTACCAGCACCGCGTCTTCGAGCGCCCGATTGCCGTGGTCGATGCGGTCGACGCGCAGCAGGTCGAGGGCCTCCCAGACGTATTCGGGCGGCCCCTCCTCGCCGGCGTGGGCGACCACTTTCAGGCCCTTGGCCTTGGCGGCGGCGAACACACGGGCGAACTTGGACGGCGGATGACCCACCTCCGAACTGTCGAGGCCGACGCCGGCAATCCTGTCCAGATAGGGCTGCGCCTCCTTCAGGGTCGCGAAGGCCGCCGCCTCGTCCAGGTGGCGCAGGAAGCAGGGGATCAGGCTGGAGGTCACGCCCAGCTCGCGCTGCGCCTGCGCCATGCCCGCGAGCAGGCCCTCGGCCACGGTGGCGAAGGCGATCCCACGGTTCGTATGGGTCTGGGGATCGAAGAACAGCTCCACATGCCGGCAACCGTCGGCGGCCACGCGGCGGAAGTAGGCCATGGCCAGGTCATGGAAGTCCTGCTGGGCGATCAGCACGCCGGCGCCCTGGTAGTAGATGTCCAGGAAGTTCTGCAGGTTCGAGAACGCATAGGCGGCGCGGACGTCGTCCACCGTCTTGAACGGAAGATCGATCCCATTGCGGCGGCCCAGCTCGAACATCAGCTCGGGCTCGAGGCTGCCCTCGATGTGCAGGTGCAGTTCGGCCTTCGGCAGGCCACGGATGAAATCGGCGTCGGTCATTCCCCATGTGGCGCCTCGAAACTGTTCGCGCGTCAAGCTGAGCCGCGGGGTATGCGGCGCGCGGACGGTGGTCTAGGTTCGTAGCTGCAACTCGGGAGTGTGCGTGGCGGGCGTAGGCGTGGCGGCGATAGACAGCCCGGCGGCGGAGCAGAAGTTCGCCGCGGCCCACGCGGCTTTGCGCAAGACCCCCGGCATCCAGTTCGACTTCGCCGGCGCGCCCGCGCCGCCGCCTCCGCCCACCTGGTTGGAGCCCCTGGTGAAGGCGCTGAAGGTTATCGCGCCCGTGCTGCCCTACGTCTTCTGGGGCGGCGTGATCCTGGGCGCGGCGCTGATCCTCTACTTCATCGCCCGCGAACTGGTCCCCGACCGCTGGTTCCGCCGAAAGCGGGCCCAAATGGCCGCCACCGACTGGCGGCCCGAGCCCGAGAAGGCCCGCGCGCTGCTGGAGGACGCCGACAGCCTGGCGGCGGCGGGCCGGTTCGACGAGGCCATCCATCTCCTGCTCTTCCGCTCCATCGACGACCTGCGCGCCCGCCGGCCGGGCGCGGTGAAGCCCGCGCTGACCAGCCGCGACATCGCCGACCTGGAGGTGCTGCCGCAGGCGCCGCGGTCGGCGTTCGCCCGCCTGGCGCGGGCCGTGGAGCTCACCTTCTTCGGCGGTCGCCCGGCCGGCGCCGACGAGTTCGGCGC
>DASVNS010000416.1:0-11075 GCA_036383735.1 Phenylobacterium sp.
CTGCGCGGGGCGCCGCTGGAGGTGCGGGTCGTCGACAACGGCCCCGGCGTGCCCGAGCACATCCGCGAAAGCCTGTTCCAGCCCTTCGTCACCTCCAAGAACAACGGCGCGGGCCTGGGCCTCGCGCTGGTCGCCAAGCTCGTCGCCGGTCACGGCGGCCTGATCGATTTTGAATCCGAGCCCGGCCGCACCGTCTTCCGCGTGTTGCTGCCGATCGCGGCGCCTGAGGACGCTATCTAGATGAACGCCGCCTCCAAGAAGATCCTGATCGCCGACGACGACAGCTCGATCCGGCTGGTTCTCTCCCAGGCTTTCACCCGCCTGGGCTACCAGGTGCGGGCCACGGGCAACGCGACCACGCTCCTGAAGTGGGTGACGGACGGCGAGGGCGACCTGGTCGTGACCGACGTCGTCATGCCCGACGAGAACGTCTTCGACGTCTTGCCGCGCATCAAGAAGCAGCGGCCGAAGTTGCCGATCATCGTGATGAGCGCGCAGAACAACCTGATCACGGCGGTCAATGCCGCCGAGGTGGGTGCGTTCGAATATGTGCCCAAGCCGTTCGATCTGGACGACATGACCTCGGCCGCGCGGCGCGCCCTGTCGCGGCCGGCGGATGCCGAGGCCTCCAAGGCCCAGGCCCGCGCCGTCCGCGACGACCGCCTCCCGCTGATCGGTCGCTCGGGTCCGATGCAGGACGTCTACCGCACCATCGCCCGGCTGGTGGGGGCCGACCTCACCGTCCTGATCACCGGCGAGAGCGGCACCGGCAAGGAACTGGTGGCCCGCGCGCTGCACGAGATGGGCCGCCGGCGAGACGGCAAGTTCGTGGTCATCAACCTCGCCGCCACGCCGCGCGAGCGGGTCGAGAGTGAGCTGTTCGGCAAGGATGAGAGCGATTACGGGAAGCTGGTGGACGCCGACGGCGGCACCCTGTTCCTGGACGAGATCGGCGATATGCCCCTCGACGCCCAGACGCGTCTCCTGCGGGTGATCGACGGTTCGGAGCCGGCGCTGAACCCGAAGACCAACCGGCGTCCCAATGTCCGCATCATCGCGGCCACCAACCGCGATCTGCGCGCCCTGATCCAGCAGGGGCTGTTCCGCGAGGACCTGTTCTTCCGCCTGAACGTGGCGCCGCTGCGCATTCCGCCGCTGCGGGACCGCTCCGAGGACATTCCCGACCTGGCGCGCGCCTTCCTGCTCCGGGCGAATCGCGAGGGCCTGCCCGCCAAGACCATCGACGCCAACGCGCTCGACCGGCTCAAGCGGCACGCCTGGCCGGGCAATGTCCGCGAACTGGAGAACCTGGTCCGCCGGGTCTGCGCGCTCTACGGCGAAGACCTGATCACCGCGCGGATCATCGAGAAGGAGCTGGCCGACCAGCAGCCGACCGTCCAGGGCCAGGAAGGCCCGGCGACCCTGTCCCAACTCGTGGAGCAGAAGCTGGCCGGCTACTTCGCGGATCAGCCGGACGGGATCCCTCCCATCGGCCTCTACGATCGTGTGCTGGAAGAGGTGGAACGCCCGCTGATCCAGCTGACGCTCTCCGCCACCCGGGGGAATCAGGTCCGCGCCGCCGAGATTCTGGGTCTGAACCGCAACACGCTGCGGAAGAAGATCCACGACCTGGGTGTGGAGATGGCCCGGGGGAGACGCTAGCCTTCCGCGCGGCGGTTCCGGGATGACCTCGCAACCGCTGCCGTGCAACGCGGCAACATAGCTGTTGATTTCGGAGCACAGGCCCCTAGGCTTCTGCCGAAATGGCGCTGCTCATGCATTCGGCGTTCCGTCACCCGGCCCTGGTCCGGGTCCGGAACGCCCTTCAGTCCCGAGTCGTGCTCGGTGTCGGCTACAGCGTCGCGGCCGGCCTGACCGGCCTCGCGATCCTGCTTGCCGCATCGCCACCCGCAAAGGGGCCGCTGGGACCGGCCAGCCAGCAGATCCTGGCGGTCCTCGGCTTCAACCTGATCCTCATCCTGGGCTTGATCGCAGCCGTCTCGCTGCGGATCCTGGACCTGTTGCGCGCGCGATCCCACGACGCCGGCGCCCGCCTGCACGTGCGTTTCGTGCGGCTGTTCGCCCTGGCGGCGCTGGTCCCGGCGTTGGTGGTCTTCGTGTTCTCCGGTGTCCTGGTCAGCCAGGGCGTGGACAAGTGGTTCAGCAAACGCGTGCAAACGGTGGTGGAGAACTCGGCCACCGTCTTCCGCTCGTACATAGAGGAGCAGACCCGCGACACCGCCGACCGGGTGACCTCGATGGCCCAGGACCTCAATCGCGAGGCGCCGGGGTTGCAGGGCCAGCCCGGCGCCTTCAACAACGCCTTATCGGCGCTGGCATCTTATCATGGGTTCCCCGCGCTCTATCTGGTCAACCGCCAGGGCCAGGTGATCGCGCGGGCTGAATCGAGCAATGCGCCGCCATTCGAAGGCCTTCCCGCAACGTCTTTCGCCGCCGCCGACCGGGGCGAGATCTTTGTCCGGGCCGACGATGTGATTCGGGCGCTGTACCGGCTTCCGGACTACGCCCAGGTCTATGTCTACGCCGTCCGCCCCTTGGAGAAGGGCGTGGTGGCCAACCTGCGCGAGGCCGAGAGCTCCCTGATCTCGTACCGGGAAATTGGCGAGAGCCGGGCGCGAATCCAGACGATCTTCGCCCTCAGCTACGCCGAGACGGCCCTGTTGGTGCTGGTCGGCGCCGTCTGGCTGGGCCTGGCCGCGGCGAACACGATCTCAGCCCCGGTGGCGCGCCTGGTGCAGGCTGCCGGGCGGGTGGCCGGGGGCGACCTGAGCGCCCGGGTCGACGCCGACCAGGATCCGGATGAGATCGCCGTCCTGTCGCGCGCCTTCAACAGCATGACGCACGATCTGCAAGCCCAGCAGGAGGCCTTGCGGCGCGCGGGCGAAGAGGCCGAGGAGCGGCGTCAATTCATCGAGACCGTGCTGGCCGAGGTGAGCGCCGGCGTGATCGGCGTGGACGCGGACGGCCGGATTTCCATCGCCAACCGCCAGGCGGCGATTCTGCTGGCGCTGCCCGGCGACCAGGCGCGCGGGGGCAAGCTGTCGCAGGTCGTGCCCGAGTTCGCCGAACTGGCCGCCGCCGGACGGAGCGGCGAGGCCGAGGAGGAGATCGACGTGCTGCGGGGCCGCGACAGCCGCCGCCTGCGTGTCCGCGCCAGCCAGAGCGAAGGGGGGCTGGTCCTGACCTTCGACGACGTCACCCGGCTGGTGGCCGCGCAACGGAACGCCGCGTGGCGCGACGTGGCCCGACGTATCGCCCACGAGATCAAGAACCCGCTGACGCCCATCCAGCTGTCGGCCGAACGCCTGCGCCGCAAGTACCGCAAGGACATCGCCGAATCCGAGCTTGAGACGTTCGACCGCTGTACCGACACGATCGTGCGCCAGGTGGGCGACATCGGGCGCATGGTGGACGAATTCTCGGCCTTCGCCCGGATGCCTGCGCCGAAGTTCGCGAAGCTGGAAGCCGGTGAGCTGCTGCGGGCGGCGGTCTTCGCCCAACGTGTGGCCAGCCCCGAGCTTGTGGTCGAGCTGGAGGAACCGAAGGCCGACGCCGTGCTGTACGCCGATGGTCGCATGATCGGCCAGGCCTTGACGAACATCCTCAAGAACGCGGCTGAGGCCGTCGAAGCCCAGCGCGGGAAAGTTCCGAGCCTGATGGGCCGGGTCACGGCTCGGCTCGTCGTGGAAGAGGCGGCGGTAACCATCGAGATCGAGGACAATGGGATCGGGCTGCCGGCCAAGGATCGTGACCGGCTCACCGAACCCTATGTGACCACGCGCGAGAAGGGCACCGGACTGGGGCTCGCGATCGTGAAGCGGATTATGGAAGACCACGGCGGCGAACTGGAGCTGGCCGACGCGCGGAACGGAGAGGGGGCGTTGGCGATCCTGCGCCTGCCCGCCGCCCCCGTCCCGCGCGCGGCGAAGCCCACGGCCGCCTTGACGGCGAAGTAAGGAAGCACTGATGGCGGCTGACGTTCTGGTGGTGGACGACGAGGCGGATATCCGCGACCTGGTGGCGGGTATCCTGACCGACGAGGGCTATGACGTTCGCACGGCGAACGACTCCGAAAGCGCGCTGGCTGCGGTTCGGGCCCGCAAGCCGTCCCTACTCATCCTGGATATCTGGATGCAGGGCGGCGGCATGGACGGCCTTGAGTTGCTGGACATGGTCAAGGGTCTGGATGCCGACCTCCCGGTGATCATGATCTCCGGGCACGGCAACATCGAAACCGCCGTCAGCTCGATCAAGCGTGGCGCCTACGAGTTCCTGGAGAAGCCGTTCAAGTCCGACCGGCTGTTGCTGGTGGTGGAGCGGGCGCTGGAAACCACCAACCTGCGGCGCGAGAACCGCCGGCTGCGCGCGCAGACGATCCAGCCCGAAGGGCTGTTGGGCAAGTCCATGGCCGCCCAGCAGCTGCGCCAGATGATCGCCAAGCTGGCCGGCGCCAACAGCCGGGTCCTGATCTCGGGGCCGGCCGGCGCGGGCAAGGAGACCGTGGCCCGCCTGATCCATGACGCCAGCCACCGCTCGCGCAACGAGTTCATTCCGATCAGCGCCGCCGGCATGACGCCGGAGCGCATGGACGTCGAGCTGTTCGGCGAGGAGGGCGCCAATGGCCGCCCCGCCAAGATCGGCGTCTTCGAGCGCGCCCACGGCGGTACGCTCTACCTCGACGAGGCGGCAGACATGCCCCGCGAGACCCAGGGGCGGATCCTGCGCGTGCTGGTGGAGCAACGCTTCCGCCGGGTCGGCGGCGACGCAGACGTCCAGGTCGACGTCCGAGTGATCTCGTCCACCTCCAAGGATTTGCGTGAAGAGATCGCGGCCGGCCGGTTCCGCGAGGACCTCTTCCACCGCCTCAACGTCGTGCCGGTGAACGTCCCAGGCTTGGCCGAGCGGCGGGAAGACATCCCTGAACTGGTGGAGGACTTCATCGCGCGCATCTGCGAGGCCTCGGGCCTGCCGCGACGGCGGTTGTCGGACGATGCGCTCGCAATGCTCCAGGTCCGCGGCTGGCCGGGCAACCTGCGGCAACTGCGCAACAATGTGGAACGGATGCTGATCCTCGCATCCGGCGCTCCGTCCGATCCGATCACTGCCGACATGTTGCCGGCGGAGGCCTCCGTGAGCGACCAGACCACGTCCCTGGGCGCCGAACGGATCATCGCCTTGCCATTGCGCGAGGCGCGAGAGGTCTTTGAGCGGGAGTATCTGAACGCCCAGATGCTTCGTTTCTCGGGCAATATTTCACGGACGGCAGCCTTCATCGGCATGGAGCGCTCAGCACTGCATCGTAAGCTGAAGTCGCTGGGGCTCACCGGGGCCCGCGCGCTTGAACCCGAGGAGGCCTAGAGCTTGGGGCGCATCGCCTATGTGAACGGACGCTTCGTCCGAAAGTCGGAGGCCGTCGTCCATATAGAGGATCGCGGCTATCAGTTCGCCGACGCCATCTATGAGGTCTGGGCGCTGTTCGGCGGCAAGCTGGCCGATCCCGAGGGCCATTTCGTCCGCCTGGAACGTAGCCTCTCGGAACTGCGCATCGACATGCCGATGAGCCGCGCCGCCCTGACCACGGTGCTGCGCGAGACCGTGCGGCGAAACCGGGTGAGCGAGGGGTTGGTCTATCTGCAGGTCAGCCGCGGCGTCGCTACGCGCGATCACGCGTTCCCGGCGCCAGGCACGGCCCCCGCCGTCGTGGTGACCGTCAGCCGCGTCGACCGCGAGGCCACCGAGGCGCGCGCCGCCAAGGGCGTGTCCGTGGTCACCACGCCGGAGAATCGCTGGGGCCGCTGCGATATCAAGACCGTTGGCCTGCTGCCCAACGCCATGGCCAAGCAGAAGGCCCGCGAGGTCGGCGCAGTCGAGGCGTGGTTCGTCGACGACCTGGGCCTGGTCACCGAAGGCGCGTCCTCCAACGCATGGATCGTCGACAGCGACGGCATCCTGCGGACCCGCGACACCAACGCCAACATCCTGCGCGGCGTGACGCGGCTGTCGCTGCTGGACATGGCCCGCGAGGCGGGGATGAAGGTGGAGGAGCGGCCGTTCACCCCCGACGAGGCGCGCGGCGCCCAGGAGGCGTTCATCACCGGCGCGGGCACCCTGGTGCTGCCGGTTGTGGCCGTCGATGGGAAGCCGGTGGGCAATGGCGTGCCGGGACCGGTGGCGGCGACGCTCAGACGCCTCTATATCGAGCGCGCGAAGGCAACGGCCATCTAGGACGAGCCTGAGATTGCAACGGCTGCGATTTGCGGCTTAGCGTGACCTTGTGTGTGGGCGGACTTTCCGCCCGATCAAACGAAAAGGCGGAAAGCCGTGAGCGAAAAAAAACAGAACCTCCAGGACACCTTCCTCAACAGCGTGCGGAAATCGAAGACGCCGCTCACCATCTTCCTGGTGAACGGGGTCAAGCTGCAGGGTGTCGTCAGCTGGTTCGACAACTTCTGTGTGCTGCTGCGCAGGGACGGCCAGTCGCAACTGGTCTACAAGCACGCCATCTCCACCATCATGCCAGCTCAGCCCGTTCAGTTGTATGAACCGGCCGACGACGAGGGCGATTGAGTTCATCAAAATCCGTAGACCGTGAGGCGCCCGTCCAAGGCGCCTTGGTGATCCATCCCGACCGGGAGGGCCGCGACGCCGCGCGCCATCCGCAGGCGCGGTTGGAGGAGGCCGTCGGCCTCGCGCTCGCCCTCGACCTGGAGGTGCGCGAGGCCATGGTCGTAGGCCTTCGCAAGCTCACGCCCGCGACCTTGTTCGGCAAGGGCAAGGTCGAGGAGATCCGCGTCCTGATCGAGGTCGAGGAGTTGGACGTCGTCGTCATCGACGACGCGCTGACTCCGGTCCAGCAGCGCAACCTGGAAAAGGCCTGGAGCGCCAAGGTCATCGACCGCACGGGGCTGATCCTCGAGATCTTCGCGCGCCGCGCCCGCACGCGTGAGGGCCGCCTGCAGGTGGAACTGGCCCGGCTGACCTACGAGCGGTCCCGGCTGGTCCGCACCTGGACCCATCTCGAACGCCAGCGGGGCGGGTTCGGGGTTATGGGCGGTCCGGGGGAAACCCAGATCGAGACCGACCGGCGGCTGATCGCCGAGAAAATCGGCAAGCTCAAGCGCGAGCTGGAGGAGGTGCGCCGCACCCGCACCCTGCAGCGCTCGGCCCGTCGGCGCGTCCCGTTCCCCAGCGTCGCCCTGGTCGGCTACACCAACGCCGGCAAATCGACGCTGTTCAATCGGCTCACCCACGCAGAGGTGGTCGCCCAGGACATGTTGTTCGCCACCCTGGACCCGACCTTGCGTTCGCTGAAGCTGCCCGACGGGCGGCCGGCGATCCTGTCGGACACCGTGGGGTTCATCTCCGACCTTCCGCACGAGCTGGTCGAGGCGTTCCGCGCCACCCTGGAAGAGGTGCGCGAGGCCGACGTGGTTCTCCATGTCCGCGACATCGCCAGCGAAGAGACCAAGGCGCAGGCCGCCGACGTGCGCGCCGTCCTCGGCCGCCTGGGCATCGACATGGACGAGCGCCGCATCCTCGAAGTCTGGAACAAGGCCGACCTGCTGCCCGCCGACGACCGCGGCGAGGCGGTCGGCGATGCGCGGCGGGCCAACCCGCCGGCGGTGCTGGTCTCCGCCGTCACAGGCCAGGGCTGCGAGGATCTGCTGGCCGCCATCGCGGGCCTGGTCGATGAGGCGCCGCCTGTGGACGTCTACACCCCGGCCGGCGAGGGCGCGGCCATAGCCTGGCTCTACCGGCATGGGCGGGTGATCGAGCGGAACGACGGCAAGGACGGCTCGGTCCGCCTGTCCGTGAGCCTGACCGCCCAGGCCATGGGCCAGTTCGAGCAGCTGTTCCCGCAGGCTCAGGTGGGCGGCGGCTAGACCCGCTCCGCGGCTTTGGCTTCGTCCCAGAGGGCGTCCATCTCCGCCAGGTCGGATTTCTCCGGGCTGCTGCCACGCTCCGCCAGGCGACGCTCCACATAGCTGAAGCGGCGGACGAACTTGGCGTTTGTCGCGCGCACCGCATCCTCCGGGTCGACTTCGAGGGTGCGGGCGAGGTTGGCGACGACGAACAGCACATCGCCGATCTCGTCGCGCGCCTTGTCCAGGTCGCCCGCTTCGATCTCGACCAGCATCTCGCCGACTTCCTCGTGCAGCTTGAGGATCACGTCCTGTACGGTGGGCCAGACGAAGCCCACGCCGGCCGCGCGCTTCGAAAGCTTCACCGCCCGGGTGAGGCCCGGCAAGCCCAACGGCACGTCGTCCAGCAGGCTCTCGGTCGCGCCCTTGGCCGCGCGTTCCTGCGCCTTCAGCACATCCCATCCCAGCTTCTGGTCGGCGAGGGAGGCGTAGGTCTCGTCGCCGAACACGTGGGGATGGCGGCGGACCATCTTGTCGTTGATGGCCCTCGCGACGTCGTCGAAGTCGAAGGCCCCCTGTTCCTCGGCCATCCGCGAATGGAAGACCACCTGCAGGAGCAGGTCGCCCAACTCGTCCCTGAGGTCGGCAAGGTCGTTGCGCTCGACCGCGTCGGCGACCTCATAGGCCTCTTCGACGGTGTAGGGCGCGATGCTGGCGAAGGTCTGCTCCACGTCCCAAGGGCAACCGTCGTCGGGATCGCGCAGGCGCGCCATGATCGCCAGCAGCCGGTCGATGGGCCGCAGGTCGGCGGGCGGGGCAGGGCGGGTCATGGGGAGGAGCTCGCAAGGAAACGGCGCGCGGCGATCAGACCGCGCGCCGCGCAATGGCGCAAGCAAAGGTGGGCGCGATCAGCGCCGGGCCAGTTCCTCGCCGCGCGCCAGCTTTCGGGCGTAGCGGTCGAAGGTCCATTCCGCGTCGCTCCACACCCAGTTGCCGAAGCTTTGCCGGATGTCGGTCTCGAACCATTTGTAATCGACGCGGGTCTCGGTCCCATCGGCCGCGATAACCCGGCCCTCGATGGCCGCGCCGCCGACGCCGAAGCTTTGCATGGACAGGCCGGGAACGTCCGCGAGCTGCTTGAACGTCGGCCGGTTCGGCTTCACGTCCGTCAGGGTGAGCTCGACGCGCGCGCCGTCATAGGCAGGGCGGTCCGCCAGCGCTTTTTCGACGGAACGTCGAAGCTCGGCTGTCAGACGCGTGGCCTCGCGCTGGCCATAGGTCTTGTCGAACGTCTTCTGCAACTGCGGGGCGACCGTGACGTCCACGGACGCAGGTGCGGCGAGGGCGCCGGATGCGCTGAGCAGCAGGGCCGCGGCGGTCGTGACAAGGAGACGCATAGGGAGGCTCCAGGATTTGATGCACAAAGATAAGGCGTCCGCGGTTTCCGAACAAGAAGCGTGGGACGCGGTCACAATTCGCTTCGCAGGCGAATCTGGCTAGGGTTCGGCTTGTGGTCCGCCGCCTCGCTGGGCGTCCGACCCAGGAGATCCGCATGAGCGAGATGGTCTCTTCGCGCGCAAGCGCATTTGTCGTCCCGGCCGGCCGCGTCGCCGGTCGCGCGCGGCCCATCCCGACCGGCTACGGCCTGCTGATCGCCCTGATCCTGTCGGCGGGCCTGTGGGTCGGCCTGGGCCTGGCCATCGTGCGCCTCTGGTTCTGACCGGCGTCCGCCGAGCGACACGCGCGCCCTTGATCCAGGACGGCAGACAGACGAACTAAGCGAAGGTGCGCCCGCCGCCGCGGACGCGGACAACGACCTTCCGGACCCGGTGATGCCCAGCGATTTCAACCGCCGCCAGCTTCTCCGCGGCGCGACCCTCGCGAGCGGCGGCCTGGCGATGGCGGCGCTGTTCCCAGGATGGGCGCGCAGCGCGACGCGCGGCCTGGCCGGCCTGCCAGTACTCTCAGGCGAAGAGATCGCCCTCACCGTCGGTCACAGCGCGTTGGAGATCGACGGCCGCCATGGTCACGCCATCGCGGTCAACGGGACCGTGCCCGGGCCGTTGATCCGCCTGAAGCAGGGCCAGGACGTCCGGATCGCCGTCACCAATGCTCTGGAAGCGGACACCTCCATCCACTGGCACGGCCTGCTGGTCCCCTTCCAGATGGACGGCGTGCCGGGCGTCAGCTTTCCCGGAATTCCGCCGGGCCAAAGCTTCACCTACGAATTCCCGACCCTGCAGAGCGGGACCTATTGGTATCACAGTCACTCCGGGCTCCAGGAACAGGAGGGGCACTACGGCCCCATCGTGATCGACCCCGCCGGGCCGGACCCCGTGGCTTATGATCGCGAGCACATCGTCGTGTTCTCCGACTTCAGCTTCCTGCATCCGCACGCGATCTTCCGGAAGCTCAAGCAGCAGAGCGGGGTGTTCAACGACCGGAAGCAGACGCTCGCCGGCCTGTTGGCCGGGCGGGACCAGCCGCTGTGGGAGAGGGCGGCGTGGGCGAAGATGCTCATGGACCCCACGGACATCTCCGACGTGACCGGCGGAGCCTACCGGTTCCTGATCAACGGTCACGGCCCCGGCGACAACTGGACCGCCCTGTTCAAGCCCGGCGAACGGGTGCGGCTGCGGTTCATCAACGCCGCCGCCCAGACCATCTTCAACGTGCGCATCCCGGGGCTGAAGCTGACCGTGGTCGCCGCCGACGGCCAGAACGTGCGGCCGGTCGAGGTGGACGAGTTCCAGATCGGCAACGCCGAGACCTACGACGTGATCGTCCAGCCCGCCGAGCACCGGGCTTTCACCATCGTCTCCGAGGCGGTGGATCGATCCGGGCAGGGCCGGGCGACCTTGGCGCCGCACCCCGGCATGACCGCCGAGGTCCCGCCGCTTCGGCCGCGCCCGCTGGCGACCATGAAGGACATGGGCATGGACATGTCGGCCCACGCGGGCCACGGCGGGGCGGCCATGCCGGGCATGTCCATGCGCGACCCGCGCAACGCACCGCAGGTGAAGCTGGGGCCGGGGGTGCAGTCCATCGCCCCCATGCCGCAGGACCGCACCGGCGAGCCGGGGCAGGGGCTGGAAAACGCGGGCCACCGGGTTCTGGTCTACCGGGACCTGATCGCCCTCGAGCCCAACCCCGACACCCGCGCACCCTCACGGGCCATGGAGATCCACCTGA
>DASVNS010000417.1:0-5407 GCA_036383735.1 Phenylobacterium sp.
CGCTCCGTAGCCGCGGGCTCCAGCGCGGCGCGCGCCAGCTGCTCGCCGGCCAGCAGCAGGGCCAGCAGCTCCGGCACCGCCAGCACCCGCGCCTGCCGCTGGCGCTTGCCGGGCTCCCGGTGACGGTCGAAGCCCCGGCTCACGGCCGCACCGCCCTTGAGCGCAAGACGGGATGCGCGCCGCGGCTAACCATACGCCGCGACGGAACGCCGCAATCGGCATTGCGCCGCGACTCGCCCGCACAACCGTGAGTTAAGATTTCACCCTGAGGGCGTAAAATACGACTGGGGGTAGACGTGACCACACCGACCGAAGCCGCACGTGTCGCCGATGCGATGCTCTCGCTCTGGAGCGAACAGCTGGAGAGCTCCGCCGGCCGCGAACTGCTGGCCAGCGCGCTCTGCCGCACGATGTCGGCGGTCGCCGGCGACGGCTGCGCCAGGGTGTGTCCCATGGCGAACGGCGGCGTGGCGGCCCTGCGCACGGCGGTGGGCGAGTTGGTGGCCCAGCTCGGGTTCGCCACCGAGCACGCCGAGCTGCTGTCGCAACGTCTGGCCTGATGGGGGTTGGCGTGATGGGGGTCGGCGACGTCGGTCATGGCGCGTCGCCCTCCCTGCCGGTCAGCTCCGGCCGGTAGAAGTCGGCCGGCGTGACCTCGCCCAGCGTCCAGGCGTGGATCCGGGCCATGTCGTCGGCGTCGGGGATGCGACGGCGCGGGTCGTCGAACGGCAGACAGACCAGCCGCACCCACTCGCCCGAGCGCCCGAGGTGCTCGCCGGCCGCGGCATAGCCAAGATCGCGGTCCCACAGGAACCGCGCCAGCTTGGGCCGGTTGAGGGGAGCAGGGGCGGTCCGCAGCGCGTTCATTCCGGGTCCGATTCGAGGCACTGACCTTGAGCGCAACTGATTTGTTGCTATTGTCAACGCGATGTGGCTCTGTCCGCCATGATGTTGGCGGCTGTGGCAACACGTCGGGAATGGTTTCGTGGCGCTATGCCAACGGATTCGCGACCGATGCCGCCGCAGGAACAGGCCGCGGCGCTTGGAAAAGCCCTGAAAGCCCTGCGCGAACGCGCCGGCATGACCCAGGAGGCGGCAGCCGAGGCTCTCGGCGTCACCCGCCAGGCCTGGCAGAACTATGAAGCCGGCGGGCGCAACACCATCCTGCGCACCGACTTGCAGGAGCGACTGGCCAGCGCGCTCGGCCTGGAGCGCAGCGACCTGTTGCGCGAACGCGACCGCCAGGCTGGCGTACCGACCGGCGCCCGCACGCCGGCCAACGAGGATTATGACACCCCTGCCGCCTACGAACTGCAGGTGCTCGGCCGCGTGAAGGCCAGCCCCGCCGGGCCCCTGATCTATGACATCGCCGAGCCCGAGAGCGTCGTCGACGTCTCATGGATGTTCGGCGCCAACGCCCGCACCCTGCGCGTGGCCGGCGACAGCATGACCGGCTATGTCGAGAGCGGCCAGCTGGTGATCTACGACGTCTCCATGTGGCCCCGCCGCGGCGACGGCTGCGTGGTCGAGCTGGCCAACGGCGAAGTCTACGTCAAGGAATACCTCGACCAGGGCCAAGGCGTGCTGCGGGTCCGCCAGCGCTTCCCGGAAGAGATCCTCAGCTTCCCTATGGCCGACGTGCGCGGCGTCTACCTGATCCGCTTCCGCGGCAGCTAGCGGGCCTCTACGGGACGGCCCGCACGGCCAGAGCGCCCGTCGAGACCGATTCCACCTTGTGGCATGATCGCTCCAGCGGGTTCGCGCAACGCACGGTGACGACCGCCTCGATCGCGCCCTTGCGCGAGCTGTTCATCGCGCAGCGGATCCGCAGGGGCGGACCGGGCGCATCCAGCAACGGCGAATCGACTGACGCCTCGACCTGGCCGAGCCGCCAGCCGCGCTCGACCTCGACCGATGCGGCGGCGCACATCGACAGGTAGTCGCTGCCGCGGAAGTCCTCGTCCGCCAAGCGCCCATCCGTCCTGTGGCTGTCCAGGCCGGCGCAGAACGCCAGACCGAACAGCATCGCGACCCCTGCGGCGATCACCCCGAAGCACCCGAAGAACCCGCCCGCGAACGAGCGTCCAGCCTCTCCCGCCATAGCCGCTTGCCCCCGTATCTGTCGCCCAGGACGAGCTTGGCCCGCAAACAGCCTTGGCGCTAGCAACAAGCTGTGGCCAGTGACTGTTGACAATTGCCACAAATCGTTGCGGTACTCGGATCGTCCCGCGTCGGCCACAGCACCGATGGGCGGTTCTGGAACCCGGAAAGGCCCGTCATGGCCCGCCCGGTTCGAGGTCCGGCGTGGGAGTGGAGCGCCCGATGCCCAAGCTTCCAGACGATCCCGCCAATCCCGAGCCCAGCGCAGAGATCAGCGCCGATCTGCAGGCGGCCCTCGAGGGCGCGCTCCCTGCTCTGGAGGCGCTGATCGAGCTCACCCCCGCCGGAGCCCGGCGCGCTGACTGGGAAGCCCGCCTCACCGCCGCCCGCGCCGCGCTCGCCAAGTCGCGAGGCGAACCGGCGTGAGCGACCCAGCCCTCAGCGCCGCCCTGGCCATCGCCGCCCTCATCATCGCCCTCGCCGCCGCGTTCAACGGTGTCAGCAAACGCCAGGCGCGGGCGGTGCTCACGGCCTTCGCCATGACCCTGATCGGTTCCGCCGGTCTGGGCCTCCTCCTGCTGAGCGCGCGGCCATGACCGCCGCGCCCTCCGCCTTCAATCGGTCGGTGCGGAACACCGGGAACAGGGGACATCAGATGCACACAGACGTGGCTCCCGCCGCTATCCGTGACCAGGCGATGGCGATCTGCCGCCGCCATGGCCTCGGCCTGCTCAGTGTTCAAAGACAGCTGACGGCGGCGGGGGACACGGTGTTCACCGAGGCGGTCATCGACCTGGAGCGCGCCTTCGGCATCTGCATCGAGATGAAAGAGATCTGGCGCGGCGCCACGGTGCCCGACCTGGTCGCCCTGGTCGAGGCCAAGGCCTCGGACGTCCACCGTTCCACCCCCGCTGGGGGTGGATCGCGAAGCGAGGGGGGCGGATCGCCGTGCGGCGATCCGGGGGCGCTCGTCCCCGCCAACCTCGTCCCGGCCAACGACTACTATCCCGCCGAGCCCGCCGCCTGGGAGCGCCGCACCCCCATGGTCGGCATCCCGCCGCTCGCGCACGCCGTGCGCGCCCAGCGCATCGCGGCCAAGGCGGAACGGCGCAGGTTCCTGCGCCGTCTGGTCGTCGAGGCGCCGGCCCTGATCGGGTTGGCCGCCGGCCTGCTCTTCCACGTCATCGCGCCGCACTGATGCGGTTCCTCAGCTTCCGCGGCTGGCTGGCGGCCTTCGCGCTTGGCCTGCTCGCCATCGCCTGCGCCCTGCGCGCCCCGCCACCGGCCACCCAGCCGGCGAGCCTCGACCATCCCTGGAGCGTTCTGTCGTGAACGAACAAGCCGCATCCCTGGCCGCCCTCAACGTCTCGCTCCTTCGGGCCATTGCCGAGGGAGAAGCCGCAAGTCCCTCCGATCTCGCGCAGCGAGCCGGGATCGTGGCGAACAATCTGAGCCGCAAGCTCGACAGCCTTCTCGGCGCCGGCCTGATCAAGCGCGCGGAGGACGCAGCCAGCCACGAGGTCACGCTCACCGACGACGGCGCCCGCGGGTTGGGCATGATGGAGTACTGGACCGGCGACATCGCGCCGCCGTCCGCGCTCGACACCAGCCTGGTCTACATCCCCTTCGACAGCATCGAACCGTGGATCCTCAACCCGCGAACCCAGTTCGACGCGGCGTCGATCGAGGACATGGCCCAGTCGATCGCCGACAAGGGCGTGCTGCAGCCGCTGACCGTCCGCGCCAAAGGCGAGCGTTTCGAGGTCATCATCGGCGAGCGCCGCCGCCGCGGCGCGCACCTCGCCGCGGCCCGCGGCTGGGTGAGCTTCGACTTCCTGGTCCCCTGCCAGGTCAAGGACTACTCCGACGACGAGGCCCTGGACGTGGCCGGCGTCGAGAACCTCCAGCGCCACGACCTGCACTGGATGGACGAGGCCAAGTTCTACCTGCGCCTCGCCGAGCGCGGGCGCTCGGGCGCCGACATCGCCCGGCTGGCCGGCGAGAGCGTCTCCAAGCGCAAGGTCCAGGACTACTGCAAGATCGCCCGCGAGCTCTCGCCCAGGGACGTGGAGCGCTGCTACCTGCCGGACACCGCCGAGGGCGTCCTGCTCTACACCAAGGCCCGCGACCTGGTGGGCGAGAAGAAGGAGCGCCCCGCCCTCGACCTGTCGCCGCAGCTGGCCCTGGCCTTCGCCGAGCTGATCGACGCAGCCACCCTGCCGGAGCAGGACTTCGAGGCGACGCGACTGGTCTCCGCCATCCTCTACCGCGCGCCCATGGGCGGCCCCCTGGGCAAGCTCCAGGAGCGCAAGCTCGTCACCTTCGGCTTCGGCGCGGACAAGCAGATGGAGGCCCGCATCCCACTCACCGACGAGGTGCGCCAGTGGCTCGCCCACGTGGGCTTCCTCGCCGACCGCCCCGCCGCCCTACTCAAGCTCCGCGCCGCCGTGGTTGGCGAGATGGTGGCCGCCACCTTCCACCCCCGCCACTGGCACACCGCCGAACTCAACGCCCCGCCCCCCACCGACCTCCCCCGCGACGCGGCGGGAGGGGGACCGGACGCCGAGGCCGGCGCGCCGGCCGCAGAGCGGAGGGTGGAGGGGGCAAGCCACACCACGGCGACCAGCCCTGACGAAGCCACGATGGAGACGCTCACCGCCACGCAGCTGCTGATCCTGGCGGAGATCGCGCACAAGCACCGGACCCAGCCTTTCGAATATCGCTTGGGTCCGGACAGCCCGTTGGAACGGGTGGTCGCCAGCCAGCCTCTCAGGCTGAACTCCGACGACGTGCTGCGTCCGCTGGCCTGGGGCGGCTTCTTTTCGACCGGCTCCGTCAGCGGCACGGACTTCATCAAACCCAACGAGCGGACCTTCGAGGCCGCCCGGCGGAAAGACGCGCCAGCGGTGTCGAGCCCCTACAGGTCTTGGTTCCTCAACCCGCCGGTCGACGCCAGCCCCGCGACCGGCGACCTGCTGGACGAACTGGATGCCCAGGACGAAGAGACACCCGCCTACCTCCAGCGGCTGGCCGGTGTCCCCAGCGAGGCCCCCACCCCCGCACCGCCCGACCCCGAAGCCCTCCCGCCCATGCTGGCCATCGTCATGATCGAGGCCGCCCACAAGATCGGCGTCGAGGGCATCGAGCGCGGCCCCGAGACCTGGGGCGCGCCGATCCTGGCGGACTTCTACAAGGACGCCCGCGGCCAGCAGCTGGTGATGAAGCGCTTCCTGGCCTTCATGCCCCTGGGCGAGCGCCAGCTGGTCACCGTGGCCAAGCTCGGGCGCGACTGGCTGGCGCAGGCCGA
>DASVNS010000418.1:0-9581 GCA_036383735.1 Phenylobacterium sp.
TCCTTCAGGGCCGCGCAGGCCGCGACGGCTGCCGGGTCGGGCGCGCCCTTTCCGAACCAGGCATAGAAGCGGAAGAAGCGGAGGTTGCGCAGGTGATCCTCGCGCAGCCGCTGTTCCGGCTCACCCACAAAGACGACCCGGCCGGCCCGAGCGTCGGCGACCCCGTGGCCGGTGGGGTCGAAGATGCTCCCGTCCCGCCGGGCATAGAGCGCGTTCAGGGTGAAGTCGCGGCGCTGCGCGTCCTCGTCCCAGTCCTGGGTGAAGGCCACGGTGGCCCGTCGCCCATCGGTGGTGACGTCGCGCCGAAGCGTCGTGATCTCATGCGGCCGCCGGTTCGAAATCGCGGTGACCGTGCCGTGTTCGACCCCGGTCGGCACAGCGCGCAATCCCTTGGCCTTCAGCGCCCTGGTCACCCGGTCGGGCGTAAGGGTGGTGGCGATATCCAGGTCGTCGATCGGGCGGCCGACCAGCGCGTTCCTCACGCACCCGCCGACGAACCGGGCGCAGTCGGGTCCGCCCTCGGCCTCCAGCGCGTCCAGCACCGCCGCCGTCTCGGGCGCGGTCATCCAGTGAGGCTGGCCCAGGCTTTCGGTCATCGTTTCTCGAAGTGGCCCTCGGTGACCTGGCCGGTCGGACCGGCCTCGCCCGGAACATAGCGCTCACCGCGATTGTCCCTATGGAAGACCGCCGTCGCCATCAAGGAAAGCCCGACCAGGACCCCGCCCGCGGCCACCAGCCACGGCCAGGGCGTCGATCCCATCGGCCGCCCCGTCCGCCGCGACCATGCCGCCCAGGCGAACCACAGCAGGAAGGGAACCGCCGCCAACACCAACCGAGTGAGCACGATCCTAAGCAAGCGCGGCCCCATACAGCCGCTCATACAGCGCGCGCAGGATGCCGGCTGTCGCGCCCCAGATGTAGCGGTCGTCGTGGGTGGCGGCGTAGTAGCGGCGCGTCTCGCCCGAAGGCAGGCGCCCCTCGCGTTCCTCGTAGTTGCCGGGATCCATCAGGAAGCCGAACGGCGTCTCGAAGATGTCGGCCACCTCGTCCGGGTTGGGCTGCAGCGAAAACCCCGGCCGGACGAAGCCGACGGCCGGCGTGATCAGGTACCCGCTGCCAGTCTGGTACGGCGTCGACAGGCCGACCAGGTCCACGAAGCTGGGCTCCAGCCCCACCTCTTCGTGCGCCTCGCGCAGGGCGGTCTCCCACGGCCGCTCCCCCGGATCCTGGCGTCCGCCCGGTAACGCGACCTGGCCCTTGTGACTGCGCAGGCTGTCGGAGCGCCGGGTAAGGAGGACGGTGATCCCCGCCTCCCGCTCGACCAGGCCGATGAGCACGGCGGCCGATTTCAGCGGCCCGCTTCCCGCGTCGGGACTGCTGCCGGGCGTCAGGTCATAGTCGGAGCGGCGCTGGCCACCTTCCACCGCCCAGTCGTGCAGCGGGTCGAGATGGTCGGCAATCCAATCGCGGAGGTGACGAGGCGGGGCGTCGTTCACAGATTCGCCTCGGACAGGCCGAGGGAAAACCAGGCGCCGTTGGACGCAACGCCCAGGGCGCGACCCTGCGGGGTGTCGCGATCCTCCGCAAGCTCCACCAATTCGTAGAACACCGGGCGCGCGATCAAGGCTTCCAGGCCACGACGCACGTGCAGATAGGGCCGCGGCTGGCCATCGTCGCCCACATCGACGCGGATGGCGTGCTCGGGGCCGGCCTCGACCTCGTCGCCGACGTTGGTGAGGAAGCGAAGCGCCTGGCCGTCGCGGTCGACGCGCGTGGCGATGAACGGCGCGTCCTCGACGCTGATCCGCATCTTCTCGACGGGAGTCACCAGGTGGAAGCCGTCCGGGTCCTTGCGCAGCACCGTCGAGAACAGCCGCACCAGCGCCTCCCGGGTAATCGGCGCGCCTTCGTGGAACCAGCGGCCGTCCTTCCGGATCACGATGTCGATCTCACCGCAATGGGCGGGGTTCCACAGATGCACCGGCGGCAGGCCACGGCCCGGCGCCTGCTTCGCCGCAGCGGCGATGCCTTCGAGACCGGGTTTTGGAGAATCCGCCATGCCATAAGGGTAGGCGTCGCCTTCCGTGGTCTCAAGCCGGGCGACCCTTATCCGCGAGCGCTCAAGGCAAGGAACCACAGAAAACGCGGAGGCGCCGCGCCGGGCGGATCAGCGGGTCTGGACGGGACCGCTCAGCGTCACGTCGCCGAAGCTCCGGGACAGGACGCGCCTTGCGTCCACCGGACCGGGCAGGATCACGTCGGACGCGATCGCGAAGCCGATCCGCTGGAAGTACGGCAGGTCGCCGACCAGCAGCACCGCAGGCTCGCCGGCGGCCTTCGTTGCTTCGCAGGCGCGTTCGACCAGCAGCGCGCCCAGGCCATGGCGACGCTCGGCTTCCTCGACAGCCAGCGGGCCCAGGAACACCGCCGGCCGGCCGCCTACCGCAATGCGCCACATCCGCACCACACCGACCACCTTGCCAGCCTCGAGCGCGCAGAAGCTGAGCTCGGGGGCGAAGTCGGCGAACTCGCGCACGCGCTCCGAAACCTTCGCGAAACGGCCCGGGCCGAAGGCGCGGCCCAGCAGCGCCTCGATCTCGACCGCGTGAGCGGCGGTTTCGTTGGCGAGGATGAGTTCCGGCGGGGGCCGACCGGGTTGCAGGGACATGGGCGATCTCAGGATACGTAGACGACGTTGCGGCGCCGGGCGCAGACGCCCTGGGCCGGTGCGGGTTCGGCGGCTCAGGCCAGCGGACGTCGTCGCATCTGAGGGGCCCTCCGGGCCATGAAATCGAAGGCGCGCAGATAGGGCCATCATGCGCTTGCGTCAACGTCGTTGCGGCGAGGGGCGGCGCAGGGCAGGTTCGCACGCCTTCCCATGGTCGACCTTTCCTCACCCGACGAGCCCGTCCCTTCCGCCCGCGCCCTCCTGAAGGAGCGCGACTACCTGCTGTTCTGGGGCACCCGCTGGACCGGCAGCTTCGCCAGCCAGATCCAGAGCGTGGCCATGGGCTGGCAGATGTACACCCTGGCGCGCCTGGAGCGGTCGGTGGAGGAAAGCGCCTTCCTGGTCGGGATGATCGGGCTGGCGGCGTTCGTGCCGGTGTTCCTGCTGACCCTGCCGGCGGGCGAGGCGGCCGACCGCTACGACCGCAAGAAGGTGCTGCTGCTGTGCCTCTCCGGCGAGATCGTCAGCGTGCTGGCGCTGGCGCTGGCCACGGTGAGCGGCCATGCATCGCCGGCTCTCCTGCTCGGGGTCGCGGTCCTGTTCGGGGCGAGCCGCGCCTTCTTCGCACCGGCCAACACCGCGCTGGGACCGATGCTGGTGCCGCGCAAGCTGTTGCCGCGGGCGATCGCCTGGAACTCGCTGGCCTGGCAGACGGCCTCGATCGCCGGGCCGGCCGCGGCGGGCCTGCTCGTCGCCCGCTCCGCCGAGACCGCCTATTTCACCACCTTCGCCCTCTACGGCCTGTCGGCGGTGCTGGTCTCCAGCATCCGCGGCAACGCCAAGCCCGAGGCGAAGCCGGGTTCGCGCTGGCAACTCGTGAAAGAGGGGCTGGCCTACGTCTGGCGGCAGAAGATCGTCTTCGGAGCCATTTCGCTCGACCTGTTCGCCGTGCTCCTGGGCGGAGCCACCGCGCTGTTGCCGGTGTTCGCCCGCGACGTCCTGCATGTGGGCGCAGAGGGTTTCGGCCTGCTGCGCGCCGGACCGGCCATGGGCGCCACGGCGGTCGCCCTGTGGCTGGCGGCCAATCCCATCCGAGCCAGGGCCGGGCTGTTCATGTTCGGCGGCGTGGCCGTGTTCGGCGTGGCCACCGTGGTGTTCGGCCTGTCGAACTCGCTGTGGCTCTCGCTCGCCGCGCTCGCGGTCCTGGGCGGCGCCGACATGCTATCGGTCTATGTCCGCCAGACCCTGGTGCAGCTCGTGACCCCCGACCACATGCGCGGACGGGTGGCCTCGGTCTCCTCGGTGTTCATCGGGGCGTCCAACGAGTTGGGCGAGTTCGAGAGCGGCGTCGTGGCGCGCCTGCTGGGGCCGATCGGCGCTGCGGTGTTCGGCGGAATAGGCGCGATCGTCGTCACCGGCCTCTGGGCGAAGCTGTTCCCCGACTTGCGCCGCGCCGATCGTCTCGAATAGAAATTTCCCAACGATATAGGGAAGAAGACGTCATGGGCGCATTGGCCGGCAAGGTGGTCCTGGTCACTGGCGGCGGCAACGGCATCGGCCGCGATTGCGCGCTCATCGCGGCGCAGGAGGGCGCAAAGGTCGTGGTCAACGACCTTGGCGCCGGCCTCAAGGGCGAGGACGAGGGGTCCTCCGGGCCGGCGGCCGACGTCGCCGCGCAGATCCGCGCGCAGGGTGGCGAGGCGATCTCGAATTCCGACAGCGTCACCGACCTGGACGCCGTCCACGGCATGGTCGAGCTGGCCAGGAAGACCTTCGGCGGCCTGCACGCCGTGATCAATCCCGCCGGCATCCTGCGCGACGGCATGTTCCACAAGATGACCGAAGCCGACTGGGACGCGGTGATCAGCGTCCACATGCGCGGGTCCTTCAACGTGGCGCGCGCCACCATCGAGCTGTTCCGCGAGCAGCAGGACGGCGCCTACATGTTCTTCACCTCCACCTCGGGCCTGTTCGGCAACATCGGCCAGGCGAACTATGGCGCCGCCAAGATGGGCATCGCCGGACTGTCGCGGATCATCGCCATGGAGGGGGCGCGCAGCAACGTCCGCTCCAATTGCCTGGCGCCGGTGGCATGGACGCGCATGACCCAGTCCGTGCCCATCAAGGACGAGGCGACGGCCCAGCGCCGCAAGGTGATGGCCGAGACGATCCGGGCGGACCAGCCGGCGCGCTTCTCGGTGGCCCTGGTCAGCCCGGCGGCCGCACACGTGTCCGGCCAGATCTTCGGCGCCTCCGGCGAGGACATCATCCTCTATTCCCAGCCGCGCCCCATCGAGACGGTTACGAAGGCAGAGGGCTGGACGGTGACGTCGATCCTCGAGGAGGCGGTGCCGAAGATGGCGCCCAAGTTCCTCGACCTGAACCGCGCGCCCCTGGCGGGCGGCGGACCGGCGGCGAAACAGCCGGCATGACCGCCGCCCGCGGCTGACGCGGCCAAGGTTGCAGGGCAAATCTGGAACTCTGCCGTTTGGCGGCGGCGAGCGAACCGGCTAGAGAACCCCGGTCATGTCGCACAATACCTTCGGCCACCTTTTCCGCGTGACCACCTGGGGCGAGAGCCATGGGCCCGCGCTGGGCTGCGTGGTCGATGGGTGCCCGCCCGGCATCGCCCTCACCGAGGCCGACGTCCAGCCGTGGCTGGACCGCCGTCGCCCGGGCCAGGGCAAGTTCGTCACCCAGCGCCAGGAGCCTGACACGGTGCGCATCCTGTCCGGGGTGTTCCAGGACGAGCGGACCGACGGCCAGGTCACCACCGGCACGCCGATCTCGATGATCATCGACAATATCGACCAGCGCAGCCGTGACTATTCGGAGATCGCCCAGGCGTTCCGCCCTGGCCACGCCGACTATTCCTACTTCGCCAAGTACGGCGTCCGCGACTATCGCGGCGGCGGGCGGCAATCGGCGCGCGAGACTGCGGCGCGCGTGGCCGCGGGCGCGGTGGCGCGCAAGATCCTCGAGGGCGTCACCATCCGGGGCGCGGTCGTGCAGATCGGCCCGCACGCTGTCGATCCCGAGCGGATCGACTTCGGCGTCACCGGCGGCAACCCCTTCTGGGCGCCGGATCCCGCCATCGTTCCGGTCTGGGAAGAGCATCTCGAAAAGGTCCGCAAGGCGGGCTCGTCCACCGGCGCGGTGGTCGCCGTCGAAGCCACGGGCGTTCCGGCCGGCTGGGGCGCGCCGCTCTACGGCAAGCTGGACGCCGAGCTCGCCACGGCCCTCATGTCGATCAACGCCGCCAAGGGCGTGGAGATCGGCGCCGGCTTTGCCTCGGCCGCGCTCTCCGGCGAGGAGAACGCCGATGAGATGCGCATGGGCGCGGACGGCCCCGTGTTCCTGTCGAACAAGGCCGGCGGCGTGCTGGGCGGCATCTCGACGGGCCAGGCCGTGACCGCCCGTGTGGCGTTCAAGCCGACCTCCTCCATCCTCTCCCCGCGCAAGACCCTCAACGAGGCCGGCGAAGAGGTCGAACTGCGCACCAAGGGACGGCACGATCCCTGCGTCGGCATTCGCGCGGTTCCGGTGGTCGAGGCCATGGTCGCCTGCGTGCTGGCCGATGCGTTCCTTCGTCACCGGGCGCAGACGGGAGGCGGCGCGTTCCGCCCCGGACCAGCCGCCGGTTGAGCGCGCAGCGCACGACGACCTGGCCGCGCGCCAAACCTCTGATCGGCAACTCGTTTTGGGTTGGACCCGGTCGATAATTCATTGACCGTGGAACGCCCGTCACCCTAATCCACGAACCCCGTTCGGCGATCCCCCGTTGGATGCCGACTCGCTTCTCCGCGGACCGGTGACATCGCAGCGTGCGCTACGACCTCCTGAAGATCCTTCTGGTGGAAGACAACCAGTACATGCGGGTGCTCCTGGCGGAGATCCTGCGGGCGATCGGCGTGCATTTCATCTACGAGGCGAACGACGGCGCCGAGGGCCTGCAGATGATGCGGGACTATCCCATCGACGTCGTGATGACAGACCTGACGATGCTGCCGCTGGATGGCATCGATTTCGTGCGCCTGTTGCGCAATTCCCCGGACAGCCCGAACCAGATGGCGCCCGTCATCATGATCACGGGGCATTCCACCCTGGTGCGGGTGCACGAGGCGCGGGATGCCGGCGTCAGCGAGTTCCTGGCCAAGCCGCTCACGGCGCGGGGCGTGATCCAGCGACTGCATCAGGCGATCGAACATCCGCGCCCGTTCTTCCGCAGCGACGACTACTTCGGGCCGGACCGGCGCCGCCGGCACGATCCCGACTATGGCGGGCCGCGACGGCGAGCCGGAGACGGCCAGCAGCAGGTCGGCTGACGCGTTCTCGTCCGCCGCGTCGCTAGAGGTTCAGGGCGCAGCTTTCGCTGATCGTCGGGCGCGACACGACGATGCGCGACAGCCCGGGGAACGCGGGCCGCAGGCGTTCGGCGAAATAGAGGCAGATGTGCTCAAGGGTCGGACGCTCCAGCCCCGGCTTCTCATTCAGCAGGCCGTGGTCAAGCTCGCCTGCGACGGCCTTCAGCGCGGCCTCCAGATCGGCCAGGTCGGCCACCCAGCCCACCGGCTCCTGAGCCTGGCCTCGGACCGTGGCTTCCACCTTGAAGGAATGGCCGTGCAGGTTCGCATAGGGCCGGTGTTCCGGACCCTGGGCGAAGTAATGCGCCGCGTCGAAGGTGGCGGCCTTGGTGATTTCGAACGTCGGTAGGATCATCGCATATCTAGGGGCTGCCGAGGCCGCAGGGCCTCAGGCGATGCCGAGGTACTTGTGGGTTTGCACGCTTAAACGCCACCGGGGGTGTGTGAGGCAATAGGCGATGGCGGCCTGGGTGTTCGCCGCACGGTCCGGCCCGTCCATCGGTTGCAGCAGGAAGCGCTCGAAATCGAGGTGCTCGAAACGCTCCGGCCTGGCTTTCTCCTGCGGAAAGACCAGCTTCAGCTCCTGGCCGTGCGTCTGCACGACCGGCGCGTCCGCCTTGGGGCTCACGCAGATCCAGTCCACGCCGTCCGGGACCGCCATCGTGCCGTTCGTTTCGAGCGCGATGGAAAACCCCCGCGCGTGCAGGGCGTCGATCAGGGCAGGATCGACCTGCAGCAGCGGTTCGCCGCCGGTCAGTACGGTGAGGCGCGCGTCCGGCCCGCCCGTCCACGCCGCCTCGATGGCCGCGGCCAGGGCGTCGGCGTCGACGAAGCGACCGCCGCCCGGCCCGTCCAGGCCCACGAAGTCGGTGTCGCAGAAGGTGCAGATGGCCTTCGCCCGGTCCCGTTCGAGCCCGCTCCACAGGTTGCAACCGGCGAAGCGGCAAAACACCGCCGGACGGCCGGCCTGCCCACCCTCACCCTGCAGCGTGAGGAATATCTCCTTGACGGCGTAGCTCATGACGCCAGCTCCGGCCGCCCCTCGCCGTCCCAACGCTCGTACCCGCGCTGGCGCAGCTCGCAGGCCGGGCAGGTCCCGCAGCCGTAGCCCCAGGGATGCAGCGTGCCTCGGTCGCCCAGATAGCAGGTGTGGCTCTCTTCGACGGTGATCGCCACCAGCGCCTCGCCGCCCAGCTGCTTGGCCAGGGCCCAGGTCTCGGATTTGGTCAGGCGCATCAGCGGGGTCTCAATACGGAAGGCGCGCTCCATTCCCAGATTGAGGGCGGTCTCCATAGCGTCGATCGTCGAACGGCGACAATCCGGGTAGCCCGAGAAGTCGGTCTCGCACATCCCGCCTACCAGCACGTTCAATCCGCGGCGATCGGCGAGCGCGGCGGCATAGGTCAGGAAGACCAGGTTCCGGCCAGGCACGAACGTCGACGGCAGGCCCCGTTCGGTGATCTCGATGGCGCGGTCCGAGGTCATGGCCGTCTCGGCCAGAGCGCCGAAGCTCGCGATATCGACCATATGATCGTCGCCCAGCCGAGGCGCCCACCGCGGGAACTCGCGCGTCATCCGGGCGCGGACGGCGTCGCGGGCCCGCAGTTCGACGGCATGGCGCTGGCCATAGTCGAACCCCACGGTTTCCACGCGGCCATACCGCTCCAGGGCCCAGGCGAGGCAGGCGGTGGAATCCTGGCCGCCGGAGAAGAGGACGAGCGCGCTATCGTGCATCGCGTCCATATGGGCGGGAAACACCTGAAGTGAAAGCGACGCGGCGGAAGCGGCGGTGTCCCTGGCGCCACAGTGAAGCGGCAAAGCCTTACGCTGCAAGGCTTTGGTTTGACAGCCGAGGTCCGCCAGTAGAGCTTCCGCGCCGCCGATCGGGGAGGGGCGCGCCGCCTCTCCGCGCCGCTTCAAAGCGGCATGACGGCGACCACGACACACGGGTTCGGGCGCTCCTGGAGGATACTATGACGGATACTCGCACTCTTCGGAGTTGGCTTGCTGCTGGCGTATGCGCCGCGGCGATGACGGCAGTCGCGATGCCGGCCCTGGCCCAGTCGGAGCCGTCCAACGTGATCGAGGAACTGGTCGTCACCGCCCAGAAGAAGGAAGAGGCGCTGCAGGACGTGCCGATCGCCGTCTCGGCCTTCGACCAGAACGCACTTGAAAAATCCAAGATCGACGGCGGCCCGAACCTGGTGTTGGCCGTGCCGAACGTGAACTTCGCCAAATCGAACTTCCAGGGCTACAACTTCCAGATCCGTGGCATCGGCACGAAGCTGACGACCGCCACGGGCGACGCCGGCACCGGCATCCACCTGAACAACGTACCGCTGATCTCCAACAACCTGTTCGAGACCGAGTTCTACGACATGGAGCGGGTCGAGGTGCTGCGCGGCCCGCAGGGCACCTTGTACGGCCGCAACGCCACCGGCGGCGCCGTGAACATGATCACCGCCAAGCCGGTCGACCGGTTCGAAGCCAACCTTCGCGGCGAGTACGGCAACTACGACTCGATGAAGGTCCGCGGCATGATCAACATG
>DASVNS010000419.1:0-13064 GCA_036383735.1 Phenylobacterium sp.
TCGCCGAACTCCAGCTCGTCGGCCATGGCGCCGTAGCGGTCGAACAGGGCCTGGCCGCCGCCCTCGATGCAGTCGGAACGGATGGAGGGGAACACGAAGACGCCGTCCGCCGGACCCGAGAGCGCGGCGCGGTATTCCTGCGGCACAACGATGCGCCGCTTCGCGTCCAACTGCTTCTCGAAGGTCGAGAGAAACATATCTCCGAACGGCCCCCTTTGCCCTTCGCCGATCAGCCTGAGTTCGCGCCCCGACCCGCCACTCCGATCGACGAATTGCAATTGGGTTAACATGGGATTGAGTGGGTTTCAATGACACTAGATGACTATTCAGCCCAAAACGAAGTGTCGCGTGGTCGCATGCTCGGCCATACCAAGTTATCCACAGAACATAACTGGAACCGATAGTTGACGACGCAGCTGTCGCCCCGCCGCGAGGCGGGGGCAGCAGCAGTGTAAGGAAAGAAGATCAGACGGCCTGTAAGCCGGGTTCTGTGCCGCCCCTTGCGGGACGCGGCGGTCATTCCTCTGGACCGCCCCTCGCGGGACGGTTCTCGCGACCTACCCGGAGCCCTCGGAGCGGCGACGCTCCTACCCCCCAGTATCCTTCGCAGGACTTGGCGGGCGCGGGATCCCTATTCGGTCTTGCTCCTGGCGGGGCTTGCCATGCGGCCTCTGTTACCAGCGGCCCGGTGCGCTCTTACCGCACCCTTTCACCCTTACCCTGCTTCGCCGAGGCTACGCAGGGCGAAGCCCTTCGAAGCTTTAGCGGAGAAGGGCGGTCTGCTCTCTGTGGCGCTATCCCTGGGGTCACCCCCGGCGGGCGTTACCCGCCGCCATGTCGTCGTGGAGCCCGGACTTTCCTCGACCCCGAAGGGCCGCGACCGCCCGGCCGTCTGATCCGCGCGGAACCTGATGGACCGGCGCCGCCAGGTCAAGCGGCGAGGCGCAACAGGGCGATCAGCCGCGCGCGGGTCTCGCCGTCGGCGATCCCGTCCACCCGCTCCGGCCGCCAGTGCCGCTGGAAGGCGCGCAGCACCGCGGTCGTGTCGGCGTCGAACTTGCCCGACGGCGGCAACTCGTAGCCCACCCGCGTCAGGCCGGCCTGCAGGGCGAAGACCGCAGCGCCCTCCTCGCCCTCCCCGATCGGCTTGCCCGGCGCTGCAGGCGCTTCCGCCCACAGCCCATGGCCGGCCTCGGCCAGTCGTTTCCAGGGGAACAGTTCGCCTGGGTCGTTCTTGCGGACGGGCGCCACGTCGGAGTGGCCGACGATGTCGCGGTCCTCGATCGTCCAGCGGCCGCGAATGTCGGCGGTGAGGGCGATCAGGGCGTCGATCTGCGCATCGGGGAACGATCGATAGCCCCATTCGTGGCCTGGATTGACGATCTCGATGCCGATGGAATCGCCGTTCACGTTGCGGCGTCCACGCCAGAACGACACTCCGGCATGCCACGCACGCCGCTCCTCGGCGACCAGCCGGAACACCCGGCCGTCCTCCTCCACCACATAGTGCGCCGAGACCCGCGCCTCGGGGTCGCGCAGCCGGGCGATCGCTTCCTCGCCGGTCTTCATGCCGGTGTAGTGCAGCACCAGCATGCTGGGCGCGGTGGTGCGCGGGTCGAAGTTCGGCGAGGGTGCCTCGATCACCGTCATTGGCTGCGATTCCGGATGGCGAGCAGCAGCGGCATCACGTGGTTTCCCCGCAGGGCGATGATCAGGACGCCCAGCAGCGCCACGGCGCTGCCGATCGCCATGCGGGGCCCGAACGGATCGCCCAACACCAGCACCCCCAGCGCGATGGTGGAGAGAGGCGTCATCAGCGTCAAAGGGGAGATCAGATTGGCCTCGTAGCGCTGGATCAGCAGGTAATAGACGGTGTGCGCCACGAGGCTGACGATCAGGGCCGAGAACAGCAGCGCCCCCAGGAACAGCCAGCCCCCCGCGACCGCCTTGTCCATCCCATGCGGCTCCAACCAGAACGACAGCGCGGCCAGCGGCCAGAACGACAGCATGCCGACCCAGGCCTGGTAGGCCAGCGGCTTCATGGTCTCCAATTGCTTCATGAGCACCGCGCCCAGCGAACCGCTGAAGGCCGCCGCTGCGACCAGCATCAGCCCTGTGGTGACACTGAAGCCGTGGGGGTTCCACATCACGGTCAGGGCGCCGGCGAAGGTGAGCACGATCCCCAGGCCACGCCGCCATCGGATCCGCTCGCCCAGCATGAGGACGGACAGCAGGGTGGTCATCGGAACGCCTAGCTGCAGCACGACCGCGGCGGACGAAGGCGTGGAATATTTCAGGCCCACGAACATCAGCGCGAAGTTGCCCGCGCCCATCAACAGCGCCACGGAGACGATCCGCCACAGAGGTTTCGGCACGGGCCGCAGGAAGGGGAAGGTCAACAGCGCCACGATGGCGAACCGCGCGGCGGCGTAGAACAGCGGCGGCACGTCCATGCCGCTCACGATGTACTTGGACAGGATGTTGTTGACGGACCAGACGAGGCACATCGCCGTCAGTAGCGCAAAGTCGCGGAGGGACATTCCTTCCGGTTAGGGCGCGCCGCGCCTGCCCGCAACCTCGGGCGATGAAGAAGCTCCGCATGCGCGGCGCATCCGGAACTCACCTGAACCGGACAGCTGTGGGTCAAGCCCGGCCATGACGAGCGGATGGGTTTGAGCAAGCATGCGCGTCGGGAAGAGACCCGAGGGGTCACAACGCAAAAGGGCGCGCCGGTGACGACGCGCCCTTCAGCAGACGTTGGCCGGGTCGAGCCCGGCGCCTTGAGTGGAACCCTACGCGGCCTTGCCGAGCGACAGGAACTCGTAACGGGCCAGGTGATGATCGACGGTGCCGAAGGCGCTCTCGATCATGGTGGCGCGCTTGAAGTAGTGGCCGATCGCCATCTCGTCGGTCATGCCCATCCCGCCGTGCAACTGGATGGCGTTCTGGCCGACGAACTTGCTGGCCTTGCCGATCTGCACCTTGGCGGCCGAGATGGCCTTGGCGCGCTCGGCGTCGTCGGTGACCTTGATGGTGGCCATGTAGGTCATCGACACGGCCTGCTCGACGTTGATGAACATGTCGACCATGCGGTGCTGCAGGACCTGGAAGCTCGAGATCGGCTGGCCGAACTGCTTGCGCTGCTTGGTATACTCCAGCGTTCCTTCATGCAGCTTGCGCAGCACGCCACAGGCCTCGGCGCAGGTCGCGGCGATGGCCTCGTCGACCACCTTTTCCACCAGGGGCAGGGCCTGGTCGGCCGGACCGACCAGCGCATCGGCGCCCAGCGACACGTTCTCGAAGTAGACCTCCGAGGCGCGGAAGCCGTCGACGGTCGGGTAGTCGCGGGTGGTGACGCCCTTGGCGCCCTTCTCCACGATGAAGACCGAGATCCCCTGCGCATCGCGCTCGCCGCCGGCCGTGCGGGCGGTGACGATGAAGTGGGTGGCGAAAGGCGCGCCGATCACCACCGACTTGTGGCCATTCAGCGTCCAGCCCGCGCCATCCTTGCGCGCCGTCGTGGCGACGGAGGCCAGGTTGTAGCGGCTCTGCGGTTCGGCCTGCGCGAAGGCGAAGATCGTCTTGCCCTCGACGATCCCGCCGATCAGGTCCGCCGCGCCCGCGTAGCCCGAGTGCTTCAGGAACCCGCCGCCGATCACCACCGTCCCGAGGTAGGGCTCGATGACCAGCGCCTTACCGAACTCCTCCATCACGATCATGTTCTCGACCGCGCCGCCGCCCAGTCCGCCCAGCTCTTCCGAGAAGGGGGCGCCCAGGATGCCCAGTTCTTCGGCAAACGCCTTCCAGACCTCAGGACGCCAGCCCGGCTCCTTGCCCGCCACGGCCCGACGCTTGTCGAAGTCGTAGTGGTCGGCCAGGTAGGCTGCGACCGTATCGCGCAGCATCGACTGTTCTTCGGTAAACGAGAAATCCATCCTGGCGGCTCCGTTATGGCTCCCCTAACTCTCACGGGAGAGGGGTTTGGATCAAACAAGTGTTCGTCGGCAACCGGCATAGCGCGGCTGCCACAGGCTGTCAGCTAGGCTCGATCAGAAATCAGAGACCCAGCACCATCTTGGCGATGATGTTGCGCTGGATCTCGTTGGACCCACCGTAGATCGAGGTCTTGCGACCGTTGAACATGTCGCCGGCCACGTCGTGGGCGTAGTCCGGCCCCACGGTCGCGTTCGAGCCGGTCAGGTCGCGCAGGAACGGCGCGCCGTAGTGGCCCACAGCCTCCAGCGTCAGCTCCTGGAGCCGCTGTTGGACCTCGGTGCCCTTGATCTTCAGGATGGAGCTTTCCACACCCGGTCCCTTGCCGCTGCTTTCGCCAGCCAAGGTCCGCAGTTCGGTGAACTCCAGCGCCGTGAGGTCGATCTCCAGCTCCGCGACCTTCCGGCGGAAGAACGCGTCGGAAAGGAGCGCCGAGCCGGTGTCGCTCCGCTCGGTTGTCGCGATCGAACGCAGCTTTTCCAGGCCGCGCTTCGAGCGCGCGACGCCGGCGATGCCCGATCGCTCGTGGGCCAGCAGCGCCTTGGCGCAGGTCCACCCCTGGTTCTCGTGGAAGATGCGGTTCTCGACCGGCACCTTCACGTTGTCGAGGAAGATGTCGTTGACCTCATGCCCACCCTCGAGGGTGATGATCGGGCGCACGGTGATGCCGGGCGACGTCATGTCGATCAGCAGGAAGGAGATGCCCGATTGCGGCTTCGCATCGGGATCGGTGCGGACGAGGAAGAAGCCCCAATCGGCGAACTGGCCCAGCGTCGTCCAGGTCTTCTGGCCGTTGACGATGTAGTATTCCTTGCCGTCATCGGCGGTGATGCGCTCGGCCCGGGTCTTCAGGCTGGCGAGGTCCGACCCCGCGCCCGGCTCGGAGTAGCCCTGGCACCACCACACGGCGCCGCTGTAGATGTCGGGCAGGAAGCGCTTCTTCTGCTCTTCGGTGCCGAAGGTGTAGATCACCGGCGCCAGCATCGCGGGACCGAACGGCAGCACCTGCAGGCAGTCGGCGCGCGCCGTCTCTTCCGACCAGATGTACTTCTGCGTGGCGGTCCAGCCTGTGCCGCCGTGCTCGACCGGCCAGGACGGAGCGAGCCAGCCCTTCTTCGCCAGCGCCTTGTGCCAGAGGAGGAGCTCGTCCTTGGTCAAAGGGCGATGCTCGCTCTGCGCCTTCCGAAGCTCCGCCGGGTAGCTCTCTTTGATGAAGGCGCGGACCTCGTCGCGGAAGGCGTTCTCTTCGGGGGTAAAGTCGAGGTTCATCCTGCCCATCCTCCTGGCGCGGCTTACGCCGTATCGATTAAGCCCGACCCTATACCCGGCGGGATCGAAGGAGAAAAGATGACGCTAACGTCAACGTCATCCGACGCGGGAAACCGCTCTCAGTCCCCGGTCGAGACGATCTGGAACATGATCGGAATCCGGATCCTGCGCCCGGCCACAGCGCTGCCGTCGGGCGCCATCGCCGACATCCTGAAGAGCGGTGCAAGTTCCAGCGCGGCGATTCCGAATTCCAGGCCCACGGGGTCTTCGACCTCGACGTTGCAGGCTTCCAGGGAGCCCTGGACGGCCACCTTGCAGTCCAGCAGCACGGCGCCGCTCTTGCCGGCCTGGACCGCCGAGGGCGGATAGACGTTCGCGATGTCCTGGCCGGTCGGGGTCGCCACCCAATTCACCGAGAGCAGGTCGGGGGCGGGCGTCGCCATGATCGCGGAGGCCGAGGAGACGGCCGCGGCGGCCAATGCGATCAGCTGGAGCATTTCGAACCCTACGCTTTAGTTACTGAAGCGTTAAAGCAAGACTGGCGCCAGCAGCCAAGCCGCCTTGTGTTCACCCCAGGAAGCCTCCAGACGCGTCATCCATGCCTCGTATCGTCACTTACAACGTGCATCGCTGCGTCGGGAACGACCGTCGCCTGGACGTGGGCCGGATCGCCGCGGTGCTGGCGGCGCTCAACCCCGATATCGTCGCCCTGCAGGAACTCGACGTCGGCCGGCGGCGGACCGGGGGCGTCGACCAGGCGCACGAGATCGCCCAGCGGCTGGACATGGCGTGCCACTTCCACGCCGCGCTGCAGGTCGAGGAGGAACGCTATGGCGACGCCATCCTGACGGCCAGTCCCGAGCGGCTGGTGAAGGTCGGCCCCCTGCCCGGCTATCCCCGGATGCGCGCCCTGGAGCCGCGAGGCGCCCTGTGGGTCGAGGTGGAAATCGACGGACGGCCCGTCCAGATCATCAACACGCACCTGGGCCTGGTTCCGAGGGAGCAGCAGATCCAGGCGACCCACCTGACCGGGCCAGCCTGGCTGGAGCATCCCGACTGCCGCTGGCCGGCCATCCTGCTGGGCGACTTCAACGCCACCGCCAGCTCGATCGTCTATCGGACCCTCACCCAGGTTCTGCGGCCCGCGCGGCGGCTCGCGGCGCGCAAACAGCCGACGTCCACCTTCCCCTCCCCGCTGCCCGTCCTGCGCATCGACCACCTGTTCGTCAGCCCTGGGATCGAGGTGCAGGACGTGAGCGCGCCGTTCGACCCGCTGACGCGCGTGGCGTCCGACCATCTGCCGCTCGTCATGGACTTCGAGCTGACCTAACGCGGGCGAAGCGCACGGGCCTGGGCGAACAGCCGTTCCCGCCGCCGGCCCAGGCGCCAGGAGTCGCCCACGTCCGCCGGGTCGCCCACGTGATAGGCCGCGATCAGCTCCTCCAGGGGACCGCGTCGGGTGAGGTCGATCTGTTGCAGCCGGTTCTCGCGGTTGAGGTCGTCGATCGCGCCGATCAGGCCGCCGCGCTCGATCCGCGCCTTGGCGACGGCATCGCCGGTGACGCCCATGTAGTGTCCCACGAGGCGGTCGCGGAACGCGGACACGTTGCGCCGCGCCTCTTCGCCGTCGCACTCCACCCCGAGCTCGATCTCCGTATCGAAGCCGAACGAGCGGTTGTTGAGGTTGGCCGACCCCACCCGCACGATCCGATCGTCGAAGACGCTGGTCTTGGAGTGGACGATGATCTTCGAGCCGCCGGAGGTCACCGGATAGAACGCCCGGAAGCGGCCGAAGACATCGGCGGAGCGAAGCCGCCAGACCATGGCCCCGCGCGTGCGGTCCATGGTGAGCTGGTCGAACCAGCTGGGCGATGCGCCGGTGGTGACCAGCACCAACTCCGGTCCGCCGGGTTCGGCCAGGCGCCTCGCCAGCGCCTCGGTCACCACAGGCGACGTGAAATACTGGTTCTCCAGGTAGATTGTCTCCCTAGCCTCGGCGATGCAGGCCAGGGTCAGGTCGCGGATCTCCTGCACGCACCTGCGACCACGCCAGGCCGGCGTGGTCCGCTCGATCGCCACCTGCGCCCCGATCAGATGCGGCGGCACGTGGTCCGGCCAGGGGTCGCCGCCGGCGTCCTCAGGCGGCGCGAGCACCTCGCCATCCGGTGAGCAACGCCAGCGCGCGCGGAAGTGTTCCCCCAGCGCCCGGGCGGCGGCCCCATCGACCATCACCATCACTTCGTGGCGGGGATCGTGGCACTCCTGGTCGGGCTTGATGCGCCGCTGGTCTTCCTCGAGGTGTCCCGGGGTGTCCCAGCGGTCCACCCCGATGTCGCCGCCGCCACAGAAGGCCAACCGGTCGTCGATCACCACCACCTTCTGGTGATGGCACGCCCCGAACGGCACCTGGTCGTCCAGTTGGAACTTGACGGGCGTGCCCTTGAACCACTTGCGGGCCTTGTGCGGAAAGAACTCCTGGCTGGCGCTGATCGGCAGGGCCGACTTCCAGATCAGCAGGCGGATGTCCAGTTGCGGACGCGCCTTGGCCAGATCCAGCAGGACGTGGCCAACTTCGTCCGGATCGTCGGGGCCATCGTAGCCGTCCGGGAACAGGCGGGTTCGCGGATCGAAACCCCAGCCCAGGATCAGGATCGAGCGGCGGGCCTTCTGCATCGCCCCGTAGAGCGCGGTGAAATAGGCCTCCGTGTCGATCAGGAAGGCGACCCGATCGGCCGCTTCCCGCCGCCAGCAGGTCTCGCCTGGGACAAACAGACTCATCGAGGCCCTCGCCGGCGACCAGCCTAGCCGCGCAGCCTCAAAGCCTATGGCCTAGCTCGGGTTCCAGTCGAAGGAAAACGAACGGCCGAAAATGCGTTGGCGGACGGGAAGGCCGGCGCGCCGATTGGGATCGATGCGCCGGCCGGGTCCCTGGGGGGAACCGGGATCTACGGCTTCGACGCGCCTGCGGGCCCGCCGAGATAGGCCTGGCAAGAGGTGCTGAGTTCGGCCGTCAGGCGCTCCCGGCGGTCGGGACTCTTGGCCTCCTTGCGGGCGCGCTGATATTCCGCGTCGCCGCGGTCGATGATGTAGTTGGCGCGCGCGCCCCGTTCGGCCTTGACGAAATTGTCGAGCGCCGCGGAATCGACGACCCCATTGATGCTGCTGGCCAAGCCACTGCACCGGCTGGCCTTGAGAAAAGCCACATCGGAAACCTTCTCAGAGGCTGAAGCCGCGCCGGCGAGCATGGCGGCGGCGAGCCCGAAGACTGCATATTTCATGGACATTTCTCCCTCGGAAACTGAAGAAATGCTGCTTGATGCGGGATCTAAACTCAAATGAACAAGTCGCAATGATCGACTAGGCAGATTACTATTCTGTCATGCTCCACATATGTTGCGTCGGCTCGCCGCGCACTTGTCATGACCCCGGCGAACGTCGCACAAGGCGGCATGGCCCAGCTTGACCCGAAGCTCGATCCGGACGGCGTGAACGCACTGCTGCGCGGCGCCTTCCCCGACGCGCCGCCGGGCGCCCTGCCCCGGGTGGCCGAAGTGGCCCCCGGGCGCGTGCGTATTGTCTCGCCCTATCGCGAAGGGCTGTTGCGGCCGGGCGGCCTGATCTCCGGCCCCACCCTCATGTCGGTGGCCGACACCGCCGCCTACGCCCTTGTGCTGGCGCATGTGGGCGACCAGTTGATGGCGGTGACCTCGCAACTCAACATGACCTTCCTGCGCGGATGCCTGCCCGGCGACCTGCATGCCGAGGCGGTCATGCTGCGTTTGGGGCGGCGTCTTGCGGTCTGCGACGTCCGGCTCTGGACGGAGGGGCCGGACCGTCTGGCCGCCCAGGCCAATGTCACCTACGCTATCCCGGGATGACCACTTCGCCGACAAGCGCCGGCCCGCCGGCCCCGATCAAGACGCCTTGCATCAAGGTGTGCGTTGTCGACGGCGAGAGCGGCCTGTGCCTGGGCTGCTATCGGCGCCTCAGCGAGGTGGCCGGATGGGCGCGGCTCACCGACGCCGAGCGCGACGCGGTGCTGGCCGAATTGCCCGATCGCCGCGGCCTGATCCGTCCGGAGAAGCTGGCGATCTTCTGAACCCGCGCAGGGGATTCAGGATTGTGAAACCCTACCCGTTCACCAGATCCAAACGCAACCGGGCGTAGTCTTTCACCAACGAGACAGGCCGGAACGGCCGCTTCCAGTGGTGATCGAGGTGTCTTCTTTCGGCAAAATCGCCATCGTGGCGGGCGCGTCGGCGCTGGTGAGCGCCTGCGCCGTCACCGCGATCAGCCCCGCGCCGCTGCGTATCGCGCGCCTCGAGGCCGACGGCTTTTCGTCCGGCCCGCCGACGCCGGGCTCGGGCGCGGTGGCCAAGGGCTCCGACGGCCATTTCTGGGCCGACGCCCGGGTCACCGGCGCCAAGGGCTCGGCGCAAGATGTCCATTTCCTCGTCGACACCGGCGCGACCGCCGTCGCCCTGACCCCCGAGGACGCCCGGAAACTCGGCATCAGGCCCGCCGACCTCAACTACGGTCACAACGTCACCACGGCCGGCGGCCAGGCGCGGGCCGCCACCGTCACGCTCGCCTCGATCTCGATCAACGGCGCGCAGGTCGACAACGTGCAGGCGCTGGTCGTGTCGGACGGCCTCGACGTCTCCCTGCTGGGGATGAGCTACCTAGGCCGCCTGACCCGTTTCGAGGCCACGCGCGACACGCTCCGCTTCGAGCCCTGACACCGCGGCCAGGGCCCGGTCGATCACGTCCAGGCCCGCGCCCGGCTTGACGCCCTCGACGGTGAGGATGCGGCGCCAGGTCCTCGCCCCCGGCCGTCCGTGGAACAGCCCCAGCATGTGCCGGGTCATCGCCGCCAGGTGCGTCCCCCGCGCCAGCTCAGACGCCACATAGCCACGATACGCCTCGACCGCCGCGAACGGATCGATGGCGTCGCCCTTGCCGAAGATCCGCCCGTCCGCCTCCGCCAGGATCGCCGGCGTATGATAGGCCGCCCGGCCCAGCATGACCCCGTCCACATGCTTCAGGTGTTCGTCGGCCTCGTCCAGCGAAGCGACGCCGCCGTTGAGGACGATCGTCAGCTCCGGACGCTCGCGTTTCAGCCGCCAGACCAAGGGATAGTCCAGCGGCGGGATGTCGCGGTTCTGTTTTGGCGACAGGCCCTTCAGCCAGGCCTTGCGGGCATGGACCACGAAGGTCGACACGCCGGCCTTGGCGCACAGGTCCACCAGGCTGAACAGGCTGTGCTCGGGATCCTGGTCATCGACCCCGATCCGGCACTTCACCGTCACCGGCGCCTTTACCGCGGCGCCCATCGCCGCCATGCATTCGGCGACGAGCTCCGGCTCGCGCATCAGGCAGGCGCCGAAGCGGCCCGACTGCACCCGGTCCGACGGGCAGCCGACGTTCAGGTTGATCTCGTCGTAGCCTTCGGCCTCGCCGATGCGCGCCGCCTCGGCCAGGGCGGCAGGCTCCGACCCGCCCAGTTGCAACGCCACCGGATGCTCCACATCGCTGAACGCCAGCAGGCGCGCCCGGTCGCCATGCAGCACCGCCCCCGTGGTCAGCATCTCGGTGTAGAGCAGGCTCTCGCGCGTCAGCGACCGGTGCAGGACCCGGCAATGCCGGTCCGTCCAGTCCATCATGGGCGCAACAGAAAAACGAGCTGTAAACTCTTGTTTTTCCTTAGTATTTTCTCGCGTGATCGCACCGTTGGGGGATTGGACGGATTCATCTGACATTTCCGTCGCTTATAGGATTTCGTGCGCAAAGCCCAGTGACGGTCCGCCCTGCGTGAGCATGCGCAGGCACACGTGCGACGGTGTGAACATACTCGAGCGTGAGCGCGCGGACGCCCGCACCGGCCTGTTTCCTGGAAGCATCGACCATGAAAAGCAGTCGCACCGTCCAGGTGGAAGCGCGGCTATCCTTCCATTACCGATCATGAGCGATTATATATTCCGATATATCGGAAGATTTTGAGAGATCGCCATGGCCGCCATTCGTGAACTGCTCACGCCGTCGGAGGCGGCCGTGGTCGCCGGCGTCTCGGTACGCGACGTCAATCGGGTGATCGACGAGCACATCGTGCCGGAAGCGCTCTACAGCCTGAAGGGCGGACGATGGCTTAAGTCGCAGGCCTGCGCCTATGTGCGGTTCTACTTTCATACCGCCAAGGCGCTGACCTCGGATGAGCGCACCCGCGTCATCCGCACACTCTCGGCGATGAAGAAGCGTAGTTGGACCTTCCACCAGGACTTCCTGACGGTGAAGCTCGACGGGTTCTTCGAGGAAACCGAGGCCCGCCGCGCGGCCCTCCTCCGCGCCCGGGCCCTCGTCGTCGAGGATCCCGAGATCCTGGGGGGAACGCCCGTCATCAGAGGAACGCGTATTCCGGTCTACGATGTCGCTGCCTCCATGAGAGCCGGAGATGACCCCGAGCGTTTAAAGGCCGCCTATCCAGGCCTGGAGGACGAGCACCTCGAACTGGCAGGTCTCTACGCTCAAGCCAGTCCCGCCCGCGGCCGGCCGAGAGGCCGCAGCGCGCCTGCCGATCTCCGCATGGTGTCCGGGCGGAAGGTGGCCAGACGGCGGCGCGCGTGAAGGCGCTGATCGACGAGCGCCTGAGCGCTGAACTTGTGGCGCGCGCGCGCGGGGCCACCATGGCAGCTCGCACGTGCGGTGGATCGGCAAGGCTGGAGTCAAAGACTGGGACCTGATGCCCGTCATATTTGGAGGCGATTGGACTTTCGTGACGCGCAACGCCTACGACTTCCGAGGCTCGCCCAAAACGCCAGGATCAAAGGGCGAGTACGCGACGGTGGAACTCCACGCGGGGCTCATCTGCCTCAACGGGCCCGCCGGCGGATTCACGCTCTATACGCAGCTTGAGCTGTTCGAGATTGCCCGGGACCAGCTCGAGCGGGACCCGGACCTCACGAACCAGGTGCTCGAGGTCACGCTTGAGGGCGGCGACGACGCCGAAATAGCTGTTCGGCGATATGGGCTGCCTAAGGGCTGAGCTAATGACGGCGGCGCGAGCGATAACCCAAGAGTTATTCAACTGACGGTGGTCGATAACCCATAGGCAATTGCCGCCCCCACGCGCGACGGCATGATGCCGCCGTCTGCAGCTCATGGGGACGGTCGTCCATTCATCAGGTGCGGAGCTGCGGCGCCCGCCGGGGCGCCGACCAGACTTCCGATGTCCGCGGGCGTGAAATGATAGAGTCGGAAGTTGGGCCCCAACTCGGTTTGCGCCCGAATTTGGTTGGGTGTCAGCTCTGCCCCAATCCCGAATTTGTCTTCGAACCGCACTTGGCCGCTCCTGCCGTCCGGATACCAATAGCCCTCCAGAAGAGGATCGCGAGATTTGGGGGCCCACTCCCTTGGCTGGAAACTTATACGGCTCCTGACGTCACCGAGCGCCTCGCCGAGCCGCCCCTTGGCCGCGCTCGGCAGCGCATTCGAAACAGCCCTTCCCCCAACTCCGGCCAAGCCACCCATGAAGTTGCCCGCAAGGGCGCTCTCACCAGCCCTCGCCAACGAGACCGGCCGGCCATTGAACATGTCCTGTGCAGCGGATGTCATCGACGCTCCCACGGCGCCTGCGCGCGCCGGTCCCAATGGGAAAGCCGCAGCCCCGGCAGCCCCTCCCACCGCCGCTCCCAGATTGTCGCCCCACGATGAACGACGGCCGCCAGCCACTAGGTCAGATAGTGTCTGCACGCCCACCCCTATGCCCGCGCCGACGCCGAGCAGCGCTGTCGCTTCCCGACCGGTCA
>DASVNS010000420.1:0-10552 GCA_036383735.1 Phenylobacterium sp.
GCGCGGCGCATCGAAGGTCGCCGTGGCGATGCCGTAACGCCGCGCCTCGCCCGTCAGGGTCCAGGCGCCTTGCACGTACCAGCCGTTGAACTTGGGATTGGCGAGGGCGCCCTTCCGATCGATCTCGATGCCGTAGTACTCGCCCTGCAGGGTGAACTGCTTCCACTGGCCGGCCAGTTCCACGCCCCAGGCCGTCAGGTCGTTGGCGTCAATGTTGCCTGTGTCGACCAGGCGCGTCCCATCGACACGCAGTTCGGGACGATCGCGCAGGCGGACCGGCGTCGCGGCGCTCTGCGCCACATTCGGACCCGTCGCGGCGGGGTTGACCACATAGACGAGGTCCGCACCGACGTGGATCAGGCTGTCCAGGGTCTTGAACGGCACATAGGCGACGCGGCTGACCACCGAGAGCTGTTCGTCGAAGGTCTGCGTGCCGATGACGTTGCCCGAGATCGCCGTGGAGAAGTTCCAGCGTTCGCCGTTGCCGAACACGCCGGCCGCCGTCCGGCCGTCGCCCGAGGCGATGCCCCGCACGGTTTCCGAAGGCGAGGCGCGCTCAGGGAAGAGCGACCCGTTGGTGGACGCGGCCTCTTCCATGCCCGAGGGCGGCGAGAAGGCGCCGATCCGGAACCGCAGCGGCGCGAAGCCCGCGTACTCGACCCAGGCCGCCGAGATCTTGCCCGGCTCTTCGTTGCCGGCGCCGCCGAAGTCGTAGAGGAAGTTGTAGTTCCAGACGCCCCAGGCCTTGCCCTCGATGCCGAGGCGGGCGCGGCGGAAGTTGGCGCCGTCGTTCAGGTCGCGAGCGCGGTCGGCCTCGGCCGCATCGCCCAGCGAGCCGCGGCGAAAATCGGTGGCGAGCGGGCCAGGACGACGCTGGTCGTACTGCGCCGCATCCAGTTGCAGGACGCCCCGCAGCGAAGCGGTGAACTGGCCGTCGCCGGTCGCGAACGTCGGCCGGCCGTTGGCCAGCGAGACCGTGGTGGCGTTCACCTGGTCGCGGATAGCCTGATCGGACCCGGCGGATTGCGCCTTCAGGTCGAGGATCTGCGCCTCAAGCTCGGTGTTGCGCTGTTCCAGCGCGTCGAGACGGCCCACCAGCGCCAGCAGCTGTTCCTGGCTGATCCCGACGCTTGCCGTCGGCGCGGTGGCCTGCTGCGCCAAGGCGGCGCTTGAAACGCCGCACAGCAGCAGCGCCAGGCCCGCAGCGTGTGCGGCCCGAAGTCGGTTGGTAGCGGACATAGTCTCTCCCTCAGCGGTCCGAGGGTAGAACTAATTCCTATAAACCTACTGGGTAAGTGGGTTTAACCTGATAGCGCCCCGCAGAAAAACTGGGGGCGCTCCGGGCCTACTCCGCAGCCATCAGAGCCAAGCCGGAGGTGAGCGAGGTCTTGGTGGCCAGCTCGGCCTTGGCCGCCTCGTACTCGTCGGACAGCCGGTCCACCAGATCGGCCACCGTGGACACGCTTTTCACCGCCCCGATGCCCTGGCCACAGCCCCAGATATCGCGCCAGGCCTTGGATTTCTGGTTGCCGCCCGAGCCGAAATTCATCGCCGAGGCGTCGGATTGCGGAAGATGATCCGGATCCATGCCCGCCGCGACGATCGACGGCTTCAGGTAGTTGCCGTGAACGCCCGTGAAGAGGTTGGTGTAGACGATGTCCTCGCCGCCCGAGGCGACGATCATGTCCTTGTAGCCCGCGTCGGCCGCGGCTTCCTCGGTCGCGATGAACGCGGAGCCCATGTAGGCGAGGTCGGCGCCCATGGCCTGGGCGCCCAGGATGGCCCGGCCGCTGGCGATCGAACCCGAGAGTGCGATCGGGCCGTCGAACCACTCGCGCAGTTCCTGCACGAGGGCGAAAGGAGAAAGCTGGCCCGCGTGGCCACCGGCGCCCGCCGCCACCGCGATCAGGCCATCGGCGCCCTTTTCCACGGCCTTGCGGCCGAAGGCGTTGTTGATGACGTCGTGCAACACGACGCCGCCGTAGGAGTGGACCGCCGCGTTCAGGTCCTCGCGCGCGCCCAGCGAGGTGATGACGATGGGAGCCTTCCACTTGGTGGAGCACTCCAGGTCGTGCTGCAGCCGGTCGTTGGTCTTGTGCACGATGTGGTTCACGGCGAAGGGCGCCGAGGGCCGATCCGGATGGTCGCGATCCCACGCCGCCAGCTCTTCGGTGATCCGGTGCAGCCATTCGTCCAGCAGGGATGCGGGCCGCGCGTTCAGCGCCGGGAAAGATCCCACGATGCCCGCCTTGCACTGGGCGATCACCAGATCCGGTACGGAGATGATGAAAAGGGGACTTGCGATCACCGGCAGGCGGAGGCGGTCACGGAGAACGGGCGGCAGGGCCATGGATGCGGATCCTCGAACGGTCGTTAGTTTACGTTGTACAAAACCAAGCGGGACGGAGCAAGACGCGCGCTCCACGCCCAAAGGTGACCTTGTACCGCACGTCACCGGACGTCACCAAAGGTTCGCTCCAACAATTCGAACGCGGGTCGGCGGTTCGCTTGAGCGCGACGAGGAAATAGCCCGCGTTGGTAGAACATCGTTGCGCGGTCGCGCTTCAGTTGGGCACACTGCCGCCAGTTTCAGCGAGGGGCAGCCATGGCCAGGATCAGGGTCTTCTTCGCCACGAACCGGAACTACCAGCCCGAGAACAAGCTCGTCGTCTTCGGCAAGCACTTCAACCCCGACGGGGTCGCCGCCCTGCGCTTCGGCTATGCCGACTACGATCGCGGCGCGAAGGGCCCGACGCTGGCGGGGGTCACGGTCTATGACGACAAGAAGGGACCCAGCGACAACAAGCCGGGCTCCCAGAACCTGTTGACCGACCTGCACCAGGCCATGGCCGGCCAACGCACCGACACCCTGGTGTTCATCCACGGCTTCAACGTCGGCTTCGTCGACGCTTTGGCCGCCGCCGCCAGAATCGCCGACGAGGTGAAGGTGGGCGGCCGCGACCTGAACCTGGTGGTCTTCAGCTGGCCATCCGACGGCGAGAAGGTGCCGTGGATGTCGTACTACAGCGACCGCGAGGACGCCCGCGCCTCCGGCCCCGCCCTCGCCCGCGCCTATCTGATGCTGCAGGACTTCGTCTCCAAGCTGGGCGAGGAGGAGCACTGCCAACGTTGCCTGCACCTGCTGGCCCACAGCATGGGCGCCTACATGCTGCGCAACGGCCTGCAGGCCATCCTGGCGAAGGACCCCAACAAGCTGACCCGCCTCTTCGACCAGATCCTGCTGGCGGCGCCCGACGAGGACGACGACACCTTCGAGACCGACCAGAAGCTCCGGCTGCTGCCCCGGCTGGGCCGCCGGGTGACCGTCTACTTCAACCGCAACGACCGGGCCCTGATCGTCTCGGACAAGACCAAGTCGAACCCCGATCGGCTCGGTTCGGACGGGCCGCGGCTGATCGACCTGATTCCCAAGAAGGTGGCGCTGGTCGATTGCCGCAACGTCGCGATGAGCGCCGACAAGGTCGTCGGTCACAGCTACTACATCAACAGCCCGGCCATGGCCGCCGACATCGCCGCGGTGCTGCTCGACACCGACAGCGAGGCGATCCCCAACCGCGAGTACATTCCGGCCAAGCGGGTCTGGCGCATCATCCAGGACCTGAGCCTGGCGGCTTAGGACCGCCGTCGGGCGCCCCTGCGTGACCTTGACGCCCGCACGTGCGGAGGCGCAATTCGCCGCATGGCTGACATTGCCCTTCTCGACCCAAAAATCCCGCCCGCCGGAGAGGATGCCTGGCGCGCGCTCGTGGCCAAGACGCTGGGCGACAAGCCCTTCGAAAGCCTGACGAAGTCGACCGTCGAAGGGCTGGAGATCGCGCCGCTCTACGCCGCCAGCGAGCGGCCGGCGACCTTCCCGGCCCGCCCCTTCGACAGCGAACGCCCGTGGGATATCCGCGTCCGCTCGGCGCACCCCGACCCGGCCCGCGTGAACGCCGAGTTGCTGGCCGATCTCGAGGGCGGCGCGGCCTCGGTGATCGTCGAGGCTCACGCGACGCCCGATGCGCTCAACCGCGCGCTGAAGGACGTGATCGTGGAATTGGCGCCGGTCGGCCTCGACGCGGGCTTCCTGGGGCCGAAGGCGGCCGACGCCCTGCATGCCGTCGCCAAGTCGTCGCCGGGCGCGCGGCTGAACCTCAACCTCGATCCTCTGAGCGCCTTTGCCCTTGCCGGCGAAAGCCCCGGCCCCGTCGAGAGCCATGTGGTCAGCGCCGCCACCGTGGGCATGCGCCTCGCGCAGGTCTATCCCCAGGCGCAGCTGTTCCTGGCGTCCGGCCGCGTGGCCCACGAGGCCGGCGGCGGCGAGGCGCTGGAGGTGGCCGTCGCCGCTGCGTCCGCCATCGCCTACGCCAAGGCGCTGGCGCGCGCCGGGATGCCGGCGGCCGAGGCGTTCGCCCGGATCACGCTCGGCCTAAGCGCGGACGGCGACTACTTCCTGACGCTGGCCAAGCTGCGGGCCGCCCGCGCCGTCTTCGCCCGCATCGCGACGGCGTCAGGCGCCGCCGCCCTCGCCCGCATCGAAGCGCGCACCTCCCGACGGATGCTCACGGCCCAGGACCCGTGGACCAATATGATCCGCCTGACGGCCGCAGGCTTCGGCGCCGCGGCCGGCGGCGCCGACGCGGTCGTGCTGGGCGCCTTCACCGATGCGTTGGGCCTGCCCACCGCCTTCGCCCGCCGCCAGAGCCGCAACACGCAGCTGGTGCTCATGGAAGAAGCGGCCATCGGGCGCGTCGCCGACCCGGCGGCGGGCTCGGGCTACATCGACAGCCTCACCGACCAGTTGGCGCGCGCCGCCTGGGATCGCCTGCAGGCGATCGAGGCCGCCGGCGGCCTCATCAAGGCCTTGGAGACCGGCCTCGTCGCGCGAGAGGTGGAGGCCGCTGTCGCCGCCCGCGGCGAGCCGAAGATCCTGGGCGTCACCGCCTTCCCGCCCACCGACCCGGCGCCGGCCGAGGTGGAGGGCGGCGAGCCCGCGACGCTCGACCCGGCGGCGGCCCGCCTGCCGGGGCCCGATGGCAGATGCATCGCGTTGAAGCCGGTGCGGCTGTCGGAGAAATATGAGGTGACGGCGTGAGCTTCCCCGACTTCTCGACCCTGCCGTTCGACGGCGACGCCGCGAGCTTCCCGCCGCCCAAGGGCGAGGCCTGGAACACGCCGGAAGGCATCGACATCCAGCCGGCCTATTCGGCGTCGGACATCGAAGGCCTGGTCGACCTTGGCGGATATCCGGGGCTGGCGCCGTTCGTACGCGGCCCCTATCCGACCATGTACGGCACCAACCTGTGGACGATCCGGCAGTACGCGGGTTTCTCCACGGCCGAGGATTCCAACGCTTTCTACCGCCGCAACCTGGCCGCGGGTCAGATGGGCTTGTCCGTCGCCTTCGACCTGGCCACCCACCGAGGCTACGATAGCGACCACCCGCGCGTGACCGGCGACGTCGGCATGGCCGGCGTGGCGATCGATTCGATCTACGACATGCGGACGCTGTTCGACAGCATCCCGCTCGACAAGATGACCGTGTCGATGACCATGAATGGCGCCGTGCTGCCGATCCTGGCGCTCTACATCGTGGCGGCGGAAGAACAGGGCGTGCCACCCGCAAAGCTGGCGGGCACGATCCAGAACGACATCCTGAAGGAGTTCCTGACCCGGAACACCTACATCTACCCGCCCGGCCCCTCGATGCGGATTATCGCGGACATCTTTGCCTACACCAGCAAGGAGATGCCGCGGTTCAACTCGATTTCGATCAGCGGCTACCACATGCAGGAAGCCGGGGCGACGCTGGACCTGGAGCTGGCCTACACCCTCGCCGACGGCATCGAGTACGTCCGCGCCGGCGTCGCGGCGGGCATGACGGTGGACCAGTTCGCGCCGCGCCTGTCGTTCTTCTGGTGTGCCGGCATGAACATGTTCATGGAAGTCGCCAAGCAACGCGCCAGCCGCCTGCTGTGGGCGAAGCTCATGAAGCAGGAGTTCGACCCGAAGGACGCCCGCTCGCTGGCCCTGCGCGCCCACACCCAGACCAGCGGCTGGTCGCTCGCGGCCCAGGACGTGTTCAACAACGTGCCGCGCACCGCCATCGAAGCCATGGGCGCCACGGGCGGCCAGACGCAGAGCCTGCACACCAACTCGCTGGACGAGGCCCTGGCCCTGCCCACGGACTTCTCGGCCCGCATCGCGCGCAACACCCAGCTGTTCCTGCAGCTGGAAAGCGGCCAGCCGCGGGTCGTCGATCCCTGGGGCGGCTCCTATTACGTGGAGCGGCTGACCGCCGACCTGGCCAAGCGCGCCCTGCAACACATCGCCGAGGTCGAGGCGCTGGGCGGGATGGCGAAGGCCATCGAGGAAGGCCTGCCCAAGCGCCGGATCGAAGAAGCCTCGGCCCGCATCCAGGCCCGCATCGACTCGGCCAAGCAGAGTGTGGTGGGTGTGAACCGCTATCGCCCCGACGTGCCCGACCAGATCCCGGTGCTGAAGGTCGACAACAGCGCCGTGCGCACGGCCCAGCTCGAGAAGCTGCGCCGCCTGAAGGCCGAACGTGACCCGGAAGCGGTGGCCGCCGCCCTCGACGCCCTGACCGCCGGCGCCTCGGGCAACGCCAACCTTCTGGAGCTTGCGGTGAACGCCGCCCGCGCCAAGGCCACGGTAGGCGAGATCAGCTTTGCCCTGGAGAAGGTGTTCAACCGCCACAAGGCGCACGCCGACGCGGTCAAGGGCGTCTATCTGCGCGAGGCGGGCCGGACGCCCGCCTCGGACCGCGCCCGCGCCATGACCGAGGCTTTCCTGCAAGCCGACGGCAAGAAACCGCGCATCATGGTCGCCAAGATGGGCCAGGACGGCCACGACCGCGGCCAGAAGGTGATCGCCTCCGGCTTTGCGGACCTCGGCTTCGACGTCGAGATCGGCAATCTGTTCCAGACGCCGGCCGAAGCCGCCGCCGAGGCGGTGCAGACCGGGGTGCATGCGGTGGGCGCAAGCTCCCTGGCGGCGGGCCACCTGACCCTGGTGCCCGAGCTGAAGGCCGAACTCGCCAAGCTGGGCCGGGCCGACATCCTGGTGTTCGTCGGCGGCGTCATCCCGCCCGAGGACTTCAAGGCGCTGCGGGAGATGGGCGTCGCGGCCATCTTCGCACCGGGCACCGTCATCCCCGAGGCCGCGATCACCGTGCTGGACCGTCTGAACGAGCAACTCGGCTACGCCCAGGAACAGGCGGCGCAATAGCCGCCGGCCGGGTAGCGGCTCACGGCGCTCGAAAAGGGTCTAGACTGACCTAGGGGACGAGAGGGGAAGCTGCCGGCAGAACGCCAGCTCGCGAGGAAATGACCATGCCTGAAGCCCTGATCATCGACGCCGCCCGTACGCCCCGGGGCGTCGGCAAGGTCGGCAAGGGAGCGCTGGCCGACCACCATCCCCAGCATCTGGGCGCCACGGTCCTGGCGGCCCTGGCCGAGAGGAACAACCTCAACACCGCCGAAGTCGACGACGTGATCTGGGGCACGTCCAGCCAGCGCGGTAAGCAGGGTGGCGACATGGGCCGCATGGCCGCGCTCGACGCCGGCTACGACGTCAGGGCCAGCGGCGTCACCCTGGATCGCTTCTGCGGCTCGGGGATCACCGCGGTGAACCTGGCCGCGGCCCAGATCATGTCGGGCATGGAAGACCTGGTGATCGCCGGCGGCTGCGAGATGATGTCGTACACCGCGGCGACCGCACCCGCCCGTGGACCCGACGACGGCCCGGCCCTGTTGGATTCCGGCAACGCGCACCTGCGCGCCAAGCACCCGCAGAGCCATCAGGGCATCTGCGCCGACGCCATCGCCACGCTGGAGGGCATTCCCCGCGAAGCCCTGGACGAACTGGCCTACGTCAGCCAGCAGCGTGCGGACCACGCCATCCGCAACGGCCATTTCGACCGCGCCTTGGTGCCGGTCTATCGGCAAGACGGCTCACTGGCGCTCGATCGCGAAGAGTTCCCCCGGCCCCAGACCACCCTCGAAGGCCTGGCGGCCCTCAAGCCGTCGTTCGCCGCCATGGCCAATGTGCCGCTCGACGAGAAGGGCACGACCTTGGCCGGCCTGATCAACCAGGTTTACCCGGACCTGAAGATCGAACACTTCCACCATGCGGGGAACTCGTCGGGCGTCGTGGATGGCTCCGCGGCCGTGCTGCTCGCCTCGCCGGAATACGCGCGCAAGAACGGCATGAAGGCGCGTGCCCGGGTGATCGCCATGGCCAATGTGGGCGACAGCCCCACCCTGATGCTCAACGCCCCGGTCCCGGCGGCGCACAAGGTGCTGAAGAAGGCCGGCCTCACCGTCGACGACATCGACCTGTGGGAGATCAACGAGGCCTTCGCCGTGGTCGCCGAGAAGTTCATCCGCGACCTCAACCTCGACCGCGAGACGGTGAACGTGAACGGCGGCGCCATGGCGCTGGGTCACCCGATCGGCGCCACCGGCGCGATCCTGATCGGCACGATCCTCGACGAACTGGAGCGCCGCGACCTGAAGCGGGGACTGGTCACCATGTGCGCGGCGGGCGGCATGGCCCCGGCCATCATCATCGAGCGCATCTAGGACCTGTCGCCGACGCCGGCGCCTCGTGCAGGGGCCGGCGTCGGCGGTCGACGCGCATCCGCCGCTCAAGTCTAGAGGGTGCCCGCCGGCCGGCCCAAAGTATTACCAAATAGTTAATACAGCATCGATCCAGATTAACTGGCGCGAGCGCCCTTCTTTTGCCCGATTTATCTTACAACCTCAGGAACTAGTAGCCTCAACCAGTTGTTGAACAGCTATGCGGCGCAAAACGCGACGTCCCGCACTGGAACAAGCTCTACCTTACCCGGGAAGTTCCCCATGTTCGCCAGCGTCGCGACCTCCGATCCGGGCCTGGCCCGCGAGCTCTCCGCCGCCCGCGCGCGGCTGGCCAGCCAGGAGCGCCAGATCCAGGAACTGAACCACCGCGTCGCCAACAGCCTGCAATTGGCGGCCGACATGCTGGTCTTCGAACAACTCCGCTCCCGCGACCCGCTCGCGTCGGCCGCGCTGGAGGCCAGCCGGGCCCGCCTGGTCGCGGTGGGCGAACTGCACCGCTATCTCCACGACCATGGCGGTCGGCCCACGGTCGAACTCAGCCCCTTCCTCGCCGGCCTGTGCCAGGCCATCGCCGCGACGACCGGCCTCAACTGCTCGATCCATGCCGACCTCACCAGCGTGCCGGGCGACATGGCCCAGCAGCTGGCCATCGCCATCAACGAGTTCGCCATCAACGCCGCCAAACACGCCTATGACGGAAAGTCGGGGGGCCGCCTGGTGGTGACCAGCCAGCGCGATGGAGGTCACCTGGTGCTGACCGTGGCCGACCAGGGCAAGGGCCTCGCCAACGGCATGGGCCGTCCCGGCGGCCTGGGCATGTCGATCGTGGCCGCCATCGTGCGCGATCTCAAAGGCGCGTTGACCGTCCAGGGGGGCCAGGGCGCCAGCTTCACGATCCGCGTCCCCCTCCCCGGCCCGGCTCCCGTCGTGGACCGTTCCTTCCAGGCGTGGGCCTGCGAATAGCGGTCGTCCCGAACGCGACCGGGCCGTCGGATCGCTCCAACGGCCCCCACGCCAAGCGCCGCTAGGGCGTGACAGCCGGAAGTGGATGCCGGTTCAGGCGCCCGTCACGCTCTAAAGTTTTGAATTCGAGCCTTTTTATCTGGATCAGGTGATTCCACCTGATCCAGAAAGGCTCTAGCGGGCCTTGGCGTCGGCGGACGCCGAGGCGCTGCCCGAGACGCTAAGCGCCGCCGGATCCTGCGGCGCGCTAGCCGAGGTCGCGGCGGACCCGTCCGCTGACGAGCCACCGGCTACGGCGTCGCGGTTCACGCCTTGCAGCACACCGTCTTCGCGGGTCGCCGCCGCTTGGCCAGTGGCCTGGCCCGTCGCCTGGGATGCGGCATCCCGGCTTTGCGACGCCGCGGAATGCGCAGTGGCGACCCCGGACCGGGCCGCGCCCTTCGCCTTGCCCAAGACGTTCGACGCCGTGGACGTCGCCCGCGAGGCCAGCGCACCGGTGTCCGCCGTGACGTCGCCTGCGCCGCTGGCCGAACCGTTCACCGATCCGAGGAGCGAACCTACCCCTCCCAGCGGGCTCGACAGGCCGCCGGTCAGGCCCCCCGTAAGGTTGCCGCCTCCGGCCAAGCCGCCACCCAGCAGCTGAGCGCTGGCAGGCGTCGCCGCGGCGGCAGCGGCCGACAGCGCCGCAGCGAGCATGAAGTTTTTCGCAGCTTTCATCGTCGTTCTCCTCTCGGTGCAAACCATGCGGTTCAAGAGGTCCAACGACGCGTCGCAGCTGTTTCATCCCGCCTGGCGCAGAAAATCAGTGTTCGGCCAGGCTGGCCGGCCGAACGGCCAGGTCGAAGGCGACGAGCCCTCGCCCGTACACCGGGTCGCGGCCGGGGGCGCCCAGGTCGATCGCGTCTCGCGCCAGGGTGGCGATGGCGCGCTGGGCGCCCGCACGATCGGGCGCCGGCAGAAGCTGGGCC
>DASVNS010000421.1:0-10216 GCA_036383735.1 Phenylobacterium sp.
CCTGGGCAGCCCCAAGCAGATCGGCGATGTCCTGTTCAACGAGATGGGCATCGCCTCGGGCAAGACCACGGCCACCGGCGCACAATCGACCGACGCCTCGCTGCTGGAGGACCTGGCGGCCCAGGGCCACGAGCTGCCGCGCATCCTGCTGGACTGGCGCCAGCTGTCGAAACTGAAAGGTACGTACACCGACAACTTGGTCGCGGCGATCAACCCGGCCACCAACCGCGTGCACACCTCCTACAGCCTGGCTGCGGCAACCACCGGCCGCCTCGCCTCCAGCGATCCGAATCTGCAGAACATCCCGATCCGCACGGAAGATGGGCGCAAGATCCGCAAGTGCTTTATCGCCGAGCCGGGTCACGTGCTGATCAGCGCCGACTATTCGCAGATCGAACTGCGCCTGCTGGCCCACATCGGCGACATCCCGCAGCTGAAGAAGGCGTTCGCCGACGGTCTCGACATCCACGCCATGACCGCCTCGGAGATGTTCGGCGTGCCGGTGGAGGGGATGCCTGCCGAGACCCGCCGCCGCGCCAAGGCGATCAACTTCGGCATCGTCTACGGCATCTCGGCCTTCGGCCTGGCCAACCAGCTTTCGATCCCGCGCGACGAGGCCGGGGCCTATATCAAGACCTACTTCGAGCGCTTCCCGGGCATCCGCACCTACATGGACCGCATGCAGCAGCAGGTCCGCGCCGAGGCCTTCGTCACCACGATCTTCGGCCGCAAGGTCCACATCCCCGCCGCCCGCGGCAAGTCGCCGGCCGAGCGGTCCTTCGCCGACCGCGCGGCCATCAACGCTCCGATCCAGGGGGCCGCCGCCGACGTCATGCGCCGCGCCATGATCCGCATGCCGGCCGCCCTGCGCGACGCCGGGTTGACGGCGAAGATGCTGCTACAGGTGCACGACGAACTGGTCTTCGAAGCGCCCGAGGCCGAAGCCGACGCCGTCATCGCCGTCGCCAAGCGCATCATGGAACGCGCCGCCGAACCCGCGCTGCAGATCTCGGTGCCGCTGGTGGTGGAGGCCCGCGCGGCGACGAACTGGGATGACGCGCACTGAGCGGGAGACGGCCCGCTTTTGCCTCATTGTATCCCATAGTTGACGCCATTCCTGTATCCTGTAGAATACAGGCAATGTTCACGGTCGTCGAAACCGAGGCGTTCAGCAAATGGCTCGCCAACCTTCGGGACCGGGCCGGGGCCGCCGTTATCGCCCGTCGCGCCCGGCGCATTTCGCAAGGCGCCTTCGGCGACGCCAAGTCGGTCGGCGACAGCGTGTCGGAACTGCGCATCGACTACGGCCCAGGCTACCGGGTCTATTTCACCCGTCGCGGGGCCGAAGTCGTCATCCTGCTTTGCGGCGGCGACAAGTCCACCCAGGCCCGCGACATCGCCAAGGCCCAGCAACTTGCCCAGGAGGTTTGACGATGGCCCTGAAAACCACCCCCTTCGACCCGGCCCGCTACCTCGATATGCCCGAAGCGATCGAGGCCTACCTCGCCGACGCATTCGACGAGGGCGACCCGGCCGGCATCACCGATGCGCTCGGCGTGGTCGCTCGCGCCAAGGGCATGAGCAAACTGGCCGAAGAGACGGGCATCACGCGAGCGGCGCTCTACAAGGCGCTGAGCAGCGAAGGGAACCCGGAGTTCGCCACCGTCCTGCGCGTCGCCCAGGCGCTGGGCTTCCGGCTGCAGGCGGTGCGGACGCAAGCGGCCTGATCGCCGCGCTACGGGACCAGCTCAGCCGGCCGCAAGACCAGCGCAACCCGCCTTTGCTAGCTTCCTGATGGAGCCGAGGAGAGGAGAGTACGGCATTCTCCAGACCAATACTTTCAATTGGTCATGCTGAGGCTTTGACCTACAATGTACCGTGTCGGTGTACCATTTTTCCGACAACGCGCGTGGCGGTGGTGATGCGCTGAGTGGTCGTCTACAACCTGATCGAAACGCAGGACGGCGTCTGCGCACCAACCGGGTTGGTGCTACAGTACGCCGATGACAAACCGGCGCGGCTGACTGGATCATGCCGCCTCGCAAATTTCCCGCGGATTTGAGCCCAGCGCAGAAGTCAGAACCTATGAGCCACCGCCAATCGGGACCTCCTGCGCCGCAAGGCGTGTCACCTTGAACTGAAGGGGGGGCGCCGAGGAAAGGTCAACGGCATGGCGTGCGGGTCCGTTAGCTGGACGGCGATCAGGCGCGTGAAGGCGGTCAAGGCATAGAGGTCCCCCCGCAGGGCCCTCCAGGTGGTCGCGACCGGGGCCTCCACTAAGCTCACGACATCGCGGCTCCCAGCTCCGATGAGGTCGGGGAAGACTTCCGCCTGGACACCCACGACGGCCATCCACATGGGCGTGTGTGCGATGCGGTTGCGATGGGGGCTCAGATCACGCGCGCAGCCATGCACCCACCGAAGTTCGGCAAGTAGCTTGGGTTGTGCCGCGAGTCTGGCTGTCGCCTCGGCTAGGAGGGCATCCCGCCGCGCCTTGTCGGAACGCATCCCGTGCCACTCTCGGGAGGCGCGCGCTCGGTAGCGGTCATCGTCGGTGAGGGCTGCGAACACCTCGAAGAGCGCAGATTGGAGCCCATTCCAGGCGAACATGATCTCGCCGACTTGCCGGGCATGGCGACTGATGAGGGCCGCCTCCTTTGGGGGCCGAACTCGGCTAATCCGGGTGCTCGCCTTCACGAGCTTGAATGTCATGGTCATGGGGTCTCCTGGGCCACCGGCCAGGATGGAGGCCGCTCTCGATCATGCAACAGCGCTACGCGGCACTCCGCTCGCGGAAATGGGGGACACGGGGCACCGCATGTGCTTGCTTCGTCATGCCGTCTGACAAATGCGCGGCCAAAAACATCCAGGAGGTTCGCCCTGGGTCCGGCTCCCGGTCGCTCGCCAGCCCAGTGACGCAAGTCCCCCTCTGTTGCGTACCGCATCCGGCCAGCGTCCAATGCGCCGGAAGTACCGCACAGCTTGGGGCAGTGAAATGGCGTCCGCGCTTGACAGAGGGTCTCGCCTTCGGAACGCCGGGCCGCGCCGGTGCGCAACGGGTGCTGCCAGCGCCATAACGATGCTGGCGCTCGGCTGTCTATCGGCCTGTTCTTCACCGCCCCCGCGCGCTGCACAGCCGAGCTTGAGTGACTGGCTCACCACTTGCTCGCCGTTCCGCAGCTTCGAGGGCGAGAGGGTGCTCAGCTTCGACGCAGACGGTACGGCCATCATCACGCCATTCGACAGCGATGGCGGCAAACCGACGCCAGCGACAACCGTCAAGGGGCGGTGGAGCGGGGACGAAGCCGGTCTCGCGGTTCGGCTTTCGCTGAAGGGCGCGGCCCCGGTCTTCTACGTCCTTTCACTGCCGGCCGGGGAGGAGCATTGCCTCCTGGTCACGGGACCACAGGCGCGCGCCGACTTGCGGGCGGCGTGGTTTGGCTTCCCGGCCTCTGACGACGACAGCGGCGACGATGCCGACGGCAACTACACGGGCCGCCCTTGAGGCCCTGGGAGCTGACTTCAGCGCGGCGGGCCTTCCCTGGTTCGCTGGGACAGCCAGCCAGTCGCTGCGAAAAGGACTGCGGACGCAAGGTTGAGAAACACCCAGGTGTAGCGGTCGAGATGCACCCTGATAACAGGGTTATAGAGCAGCGCGAGCCCAACAAACGCCCAGCCCAGCCACAGCCCAGGGCTGCGCCGGATCAGTGCACAGGCGAGATAACCCGCCGCGCCACAGACCGCCAATCGGAGGAGCGTGTAAAAGCCATAGGGCCACGGGCCAATCGCGACCACCAGAAGCACCGCCGGTGCCGCCCACAGCGCAGTCGGGAGGCTTATCTGCCGCACGGGTATATGGCTGCTCATTTTGAATCCCCGAGGAACCCCTCCGCTGAGGGGCGAATTTATCGACGCGCAGATCGGTAGGATTCCAAGATAAAGCCGATTAAATCCGCCTCACTGGCACCCCGCTTAGTAGAACGGGCGTGCTCCAAAAGTCGATTTCGCACTTTTGAATCTGGTATCGTAGATCGAAACTGCCTTTGCAGCTCCGCAAATTGCTCCGTGTGCAATTCACCAGAGCGCCACAAGTCGAGAGTGCGCTTCCGCGCATAGGCATATTCAGGGTCAGAGAGGTAACCGAGCTTGTGGCCATGCCGATAATTTCTATTGGCAGCTCGCCTATACCCCGCCGAGAATACGCCTCCGAGCCCAAACACGAACATTGCCACATCTGTGAGACGTTCATTCTGATTGGTCTCATTCAGTCGAATGCCGCTGGCGTTGAGGACATAATGGCAAACCTCGTGACAAAGGATCGCGCGAGACGCCTCAACGTCAGTTAAGAAGTTGGCGCTGACGGCGATCTTCACCCAGCCGTCTTGTTCGACAAATTGCCCGGCAGCGACGGCCATTCCCTCTACTACGACGCGGGGGTTCATACGTGGCACGTTGAGCTGCGGCGCGACGCTTCTAATGTGCTTGAGGAGGTCGCTCAAAAATACACTGAGATCATTCGCGACCATCATTGTTTGGAACTCAAACAGCGTCGCGCCAGCCTCTTCGCGCAGCGGCCAGCTCCGCCGCGCGAGTTGCATGATCATCTGGTCAATGTCGGGTGAGACGGCATGGGGCTCTATGGGCACATCCGGGAGTGTCGCATCCCGGACGCGCTCGGCCTTGCGCCAGAGTGCGAAGACCAGAACACCGAATGTCAGAAAGGCGACGCCTACGATCCCGTCGCTGAATTGCATCGCCCTTCCCGCCATCCACTGCGGGCGATGCTATTTCGGTTCCGGCGCGCCGCCAAGGTTGCGGGGATCGCCGCCGTGACCTGCGCAAGTCGATTCCTGGGCCGTCGCTCAGGGCTTCTGCAGGCATATGACGCCGTAGATTGAATTTTCTGCCGAAATCTGAGGCCCATATTCGAGCCCAAGTGAGGCCCACTGCAATCAGCCTAAGTTGCTGATTTTCCTGGGGTTCGACCATCCAAAAAAAAGGATGGTGGAGCCGAGGGGAGTCGAACCCCTGACCTCCTCATTGCGAACGAGGCGCTCTACCAACTGAGCTACGGCCCCAGGAAGGCGCGGAATAAGGCGATCTCGCCCCTGCCTGTCAAGCCGGGATTGGCAGCCTCGCCTTGTCACGGCCGCAAACGCCGGTAGAAGCCAAGGCAGACGAAGGACCTCACATGGCGGCGTTGATCGATTTTGCCTTCACCGTTCTGCAGGCGCTGATCCAGATTTTCATCTGGGCGGTGATCGCCAGCGCGATCATGTCGTGGCTCGTGGCGTTCAACGTGATCAACCTGAGGAACCAGTTCGTCTACAATTTGGGGCGCTTCCTCGACGCGGTGACACGCCCCGTCCTGCGGCCGGTTCAGCGCATCATTCCCCCGCTGGGCGGCATCGACATCAGCCCCATCATCGTCATTTTGGTCCTGAGCATCGGCAGTACGAAGCTGCTGACGCCCTTGAAGTACTACCTGATCTCGCTGGTCTCGGGCGGCTGAGCCGCCTCACCGTCCGGGTCACGCCGCGCGGCGGCCGCGACGCGGTCGAGGGGTGGATGCTGGACGCCGAGCGCCGGCCGGTGCTGAAACTGCGGGTCAGCGCCGCGGCCGCCGAGGGCGCCGCCAACGCCGCGGTGGTGGTCCTGCTGGCCAAGGCGCTGAAGCTTCCGAAGTCGGCGGTGCGCATCGCCAGCGGCGACACCGCCCGGGTGAAGCGGCTGGAGATCGATGCGACGGATGCGGACCTGGCGAAGGCCTTCGGGAACCCGCCGGCCCATCAAAAGTTGTAGCCCGGTCATCCAACGACTTGCCTGTCGGATACGGATGGCCCGGATCGGCCCGGCCCACACCCTGGCATCCCCCGACCGAGGTCGGGCCGATCCTCCTCCCGCCAAGGCCCTCTCCACACCCTGCCCCGTCGTGCGATAGGATGGCGGCATGTCCGATCCGAACCCAGCCCACCGGTCCGACCTGGCCCGCCTGATCGCCGACGCCCGCCGGGTGGCGATCTTCACCGGCGCCGGGATCTCGACCGAGAGCGGCATCCCCGACTTCCGCAGCCCCGGCGGGGTGTGGAGCAAGATGAAGCCGATCTACTTCCAGGAGTTCGTCGGCAGCGAGGACAAGCGGCGCGAGGCCTGGGAGCGCGCGTTCGGCGGCCGCGCCGGCTGGGTGGGGCGCGAGCCCAACGCCGGCCACATGGGGGTCTCGCGGCTGATCGCCAGCGGCAAGGCCAGCTCGGTGATCACCCAGAACGTCGACAACCTGCACCAGGCCTCGGGCGTGCCGGCCGACCGGATCGTCGAACTGCACGGCAACGCCAGCTACGCCACCTGCCTGGACTGCGGCCTGCGCCACGAGCTGGAGGATCTCAAGACGCTGTATGAGGCGACCGGCGACCTGCCCGCCTGCAGGGTCTGCGACGGCATCGTGAAGACGGCGACGATCTCGTTCGGACAGGCGATGCCCGGCGAGCCCATGGCGCGCGCCGAGGCCGAGACCCTGGCCTGCGACCTGTTCCTGGTCCTGGGCTCGTCCCTGGTGGTCTATCCCGCCGCGGGCTTCCCGATCCTGGCCAAGCGGAACGGCGCGAAGCTGGCCATCGTCAACCGCGAACCCACCGAGCTCGACGGATATGCCGACCTGGTGCTGAACGACGAGATCGGCCCGGTGATGACCGCTGCGGCGCCGGCCAACTAAATTCGCACGTCGCGCGTTTCGTCACATACGCGCCGCGATCTTCGCGCTATCCGCTCCGCCGGATTGTCATCGGAGCCCTCTGTGATCAGACCTGTCGTCGCGACCGCCCTTCTTGCGCTTTCCCTCGCGGCCTGCGGCCCAGCCGGCGGCGCGAAGTCCGGGTCCAGCGACCCCTACGCCGGCCTCGACACCGAGATCCTCGCCTGGCGCACATCGATCGAGGCCGACCATCCCGCCTGCTCCAGCAAGGTCGAGGGCAAGGGGTGCCAGGACTTCCAGGTCATGTGCAAAGCGGCCCAGGACATCGGCGCCGACGAGGCCGCCAAGGGCGTCAAGGCCAAGGTCGTGGCCGCCATGACCTTCGCCGGCCGCAATGCCGATGGCTCGACCGGCAAGTCCGGCTCGTCGTTCGCCGTCTTCTCCAAGGCCGCCGACCAGTGGACACGCGGTGAGGCCAAGCCGGTCAACATGACCACCTGCGCGCCGCTCTAGGACCGCGTGACCGCCACGTCGAAGCAACACCCGCCGCCGCCGCGCGTTGGCGCGAAGCGAGGGCGCATGCATCTGCACGTACGGGCCGATCTGACCTATCACTTCGCCGAGCCGTGCGAAGTGCTGCTGCTGCTGGAGGCGGCGCGCGCCGCGGACCAGGCGGTGCATCGCGAGCACCTGACGATCAGTCCGCCCGCCGAGGTGTCGCGGCTGGACGACGCGGTCACCGGCGAGCGGCGCATGGTCATCAAGGCCCACGGCGAGGTGGCCATCGCCTATGAGGCGGAGGTCGAGGTGATGGCCCGCGACGCGGAACTCGCGGGGGTTCCCGCGCCGGCCATCCGCGACCTGCCGGGCGAGGCGCTGCGCTACCTGCGCCCAAGCCGCTATTGCCCCTCCGACCGCTTCGAGCGCTTCGTCGACCGAGAGTTCGGCCGGCTCCGGGGCGGCGACAAGGTGGCCGCCATACTGGCGTGGATCGGCGACCACCTGGACTATCGGGTCGGCGTCAGCGACTCGGCCTCCACGGCGCTGGACACCTTTACCGACCGGGCGGGCGTGTGCCGCGACTTCGCCCACCTGGCGATCTCCCTGTGCCGCGCCGCCGACATCCCGGCCCGCGCGGTCAGCGCCTATGCCTGGAAACTGGAGCCGGCGGACCTGCACGCGGTGGTCGAGGTCTATCTGGGCGGGCGCTGGCGCCTCGCGGACCCGACCGGCATGGCTCCGGTGGAGGGGCTGGTGCGCGTGGCCACGGGGCTGGACGCCGCCGACATCGCCTTCATGAGCATCTTCGGCCGCGCCGAGCTGGTGGCCCAGGCGTTCGCGGTGCACGAGATCGTGCGCCCGAGCTCGTAGGTCTTATCCGGCGCTCCGGGCGGCGGCGGCGCTGCGAGGTGACGCAGCCGGCTTTTCTCGCGCCGGCCTTCGGCTTAGCCTGGGGGCTTGAGCGTGGCGCAGGCCTTGCAGGGCAGACGCCGGCGCAATCGGGCGACAGGGGCAGGCGGGCATGAGGATCGGGGGGGTTTCTGCGACGGCCATCGCGCTCCTGGCTACGGCCTCGGCCGCCATGGCGGACGAAAGCCCGCGCGCCCGGGTCCGAATGACGATGGATGCGGTCTTCGGGCCGGCCAAGTGGCGCGAAACCGGTGGCTACCGGACCCCTGAGCGCGAGAACGAGCTGCGCGCCCAGGGCGCGTTGACCGTGCCGGTCGGCGTGCTGTCGCGCCACTCCATGGGCACGCCGCAGAACCCCGGCGCCTACGACCTGGTGGTCGAGGGCCTGAGCCCGCAGCAGGCGGCTGCCCGGCTGCGCCAGGCCGGCGCGCCCTTCAGGACCATCTTCGCCGAAGGGGCGCATGGAACGCAGGGCGCGCATCTGCACATCGAGCCCGATTCCCGCGGCGCGAGGGCCACCGTCGGCGGCCCGCCTCGCATGCTGTGGACGGTGACCGAGCCCACCCCCGCCGAACGGGCGCTCGCCCGGTTGCACGACGCCGCGGACACCGGCCGGGCCGAGGATCAGCTGAGGCTGGGCCAGGTCTACGCCGAGGGCCGCCTGGCGCCCCGCGACCGCCTGGCCGCCTATGTCTGGACCGACCGGGCAGCGGCCAACGGCGCCGCCGATCCTGTTACCCGAGAGGCGGCGCAGCGCCTGCTGGGCGCGTTGGCCAGCGCCATGCGCCCGGATGAGCTCAGTGGCGCACAGCGCTTCGCCAGAGCCCGCTCCGGCGACACGGCCTGCGCGGCCGCCGGCGAACCCGCCGCGATCGTCGTGCTCATCGGGATGTCGAGTGGTCCGCAGCCGTCGGGGGCGGGCTGTTAAGGGCGGGGACTGGGCAAGGCTGTTCTTGGGAAGCTTGCAGCTTTACGGAGAAGCCATTGTCCTGCGGTCTCAAGGCCAAGCTGGCGGGCTGAATCCAAGGCTGCTGTTCCGATGGGAGAGACCTGGGGGATGCATCCGCCCCTGCACCGAGAAGGATGCTTATATGGCGCAGTCACCGATTGAATGGCGACGCGGACCACGGTCGAGCTTTTCTCTGGGGCACGATCCGGGCGTCTATGCCCTCTTTCTCCGACCGGGCGCGAGGTTGCCGGGCATCGAACTGGCGGAACATAAGCCGTTGTACATTGGCCTTGCCGCCAATCGGAAAGGGCTGAAGGGGCGCTGTCATTTTGATGCGCGGACGCGGAATCACTCTCCCCGCAAGAGTCTTGCTGTTCTGCTGATGGACAAACTCAGCCTGACTCCGGTGCTCATCTCCAAACCCAGTTCCGCCGACACATGGGGATTGGATGCACAGTCTGATACGCGGCTGAGCGGCTGGATGCATGACAATCTGCACCTCGCAATCGAGATTTGCATCAATCCAGACAATCGCGAAACGGAACTGGTGGGACGCTACGCCCCGCCGCTCAATCTGACCAAATGTGCGCAGACCGCCCAGCATCGGCGAATCTCAGAAGCTAGGGCCCGGGTGCTGGCCACCCTGAAGGGGGAGCCGTTGCTGGCAAAGGCTGATCTGCCTACCGTTCCGGCAGGTGGTCGGCTTGAGCCTGACCTCAGGCCGGGGCGCCGAAGCGTCGGAGCGAAAATGGACACAGCCGAGGCCATTGCAGATCGCTTTGGCCTGAATCCGAAGAGCTATCGGCAGCGGCTGCGCGTCTCGGTTTCTTGGTATCGGAAACCGCAGGATTGGACCTTCAGCGTCGGTAGCAACGAATGGCGGGACATGATTGCTGTCGCGGAGAGTATGGAACGTAGGAACCGCATCGCACTTTGAGCCAGCCCTCGTAACGTCCGCTCTCCGCGTCGGGCATGACAAGCGCGGTTAGGCCCCGCACGACTCGCTGTCTGTTCGCCTTCCGGTGAGGTGGTGCCGCTTAGGTGACTCGAACACCTGACCCCATCATTACGAATGATGTGCTCTACCAGCTGAGCTAAAGCGGCCCTTGTCGTGGGGACGCGGGCTTTTACCCGCAAGCTCTCGATTTGCAAAGTGTCACGCGGTC
>DASVNS010000422.1:0-4533 GCA_036383735.1 Phenylobacterium sp.
CGGCCAGGCGGTTGTCCGACAGGGCGGCGGCGGCCTTGACCAGCTCGGGGTCGTTGACCGACCCTTTCACCGACCGCAGATAGGCGGCTTCTGCGCCTTCGGTGTCGCCCTGCCGGCGTAGGGCCGCGCCCAGCAGCCGAAGCGCCTGAGGATGGTCGGGGGCGGCTTTCAGGACCTCACGGGCCTGGGCCTCCGCGGCGGAGGCGTCAACAGCAAGCAGACGCGCCGCATGGTCGAGCGCGACCCCAAGGGTTCCAACCGTATCCGTCGCCACGCCCCCCACTGGGCCTCCCGAGGACTTGTGACGGATGAAGTCTATGATGCGCGGGTGCTGTCAACCTGTGGTAGCGACAGATCAGCCCCAGAAGCCGGGCCGCGGCGGATGGAGCATGCCCGCTTCGATCCGGCATCCCTCGTCCCGATCTTCGACCAGCCACCAGGGGCCGTCCAGGTCGACCGCGTCCGCGATCGCCCCGATCCACATGGCCGGAGCGATGGAGAGCGAGCTCGACACCATGCAGCCCGCCAGCACGCCCAGGCCCAGCTCGCGCGCCCGGGCGGTCATCGCCAACGCCTCGGTGAGGCCGCCGGCCTTGTCGAGTTTCACGTTCACGACCTGGTAGCGCCCCGCCACCTGCGCCAGGTCCGCCGCGGTATGGGCGGACTCGTCGGCGCAGATCGGCGCGGGATAGCCCAGGCCGAACAGGCCATCGTCCTCGCCGACCGGCAACGGCTGCTCCACCAGGGCCACCGGGAGGCGCGAGATGGGTTCGGCCATGGCCATGAGGATCGGCAAGGTCCAGCCCTCGTTCGGATCGACGATGAGGCGGGCGTTCGGCGCGGCCTCGGCCACCGCCGTCAGCCGCGCGGCGGGATCGTCGGCGCTCAGTTTCACCTTCAACAGCGGCGCGTCGGCCACGGTGAGGGCGGCGGCATGCATGGCGTCGGGCGTGTCCAGGCTGATGGTCACGGCCGTGGGCATGGCGGCAGGCGGTGGGCGTCCGAGCCGTTCGGCCACCGATTGGCCACGGCGAGCCTCCAGATCCCAGGCCGCGCAATCCAGGGCGTTGCGCGCCGCTCCGGGCGGGAGCGACCCGAGGGTTTCCTGCAGCGTCCGGCCGCCTGCCAGCGCGCGCCCGGCCGTCGCCAGCTGCGTCCGGACGGAGTCTGTGGTCTCACCGTAGCGGGCGTAGGGCACGCACTCGCCGCGGCCGAGCGCCACGCCATCGGTGAGTTCGGCGACCAGCAGGTCGGCATGGGTCTTCACCCCGCGCGAGATGCGGAACGGCGCCTTGAGCGCCAGGCGCTCGGCTCGGATCTGCAGGGCGAGGCTCACCCGGGCCTTGTCCCGCATCCGGGCCGGCGCGTCGACAGGCGTGGCGCCCCATGGTTAGCTTCGCGCACGGAACGCTCAGGGGAGGCCAGGATGACCGACATCGCCGCCACGCGGTCCGACAAGCTCGACATGGCGCGGGTGATCGGAAGCACGCTCGAAGTGCTCGGCCGGAACATCATGACGTTCGGCGTCCTGGCCTTGGTGCTGGCGGGGATACCCACGGCGATCATCGGCTATCTGCAGGCCAGCAATGTCGAGCCGACCGCCGCCTTCAGCCTGACGCCGGGATACTTCGGGGCCGCGGGCTTCGGCGGTCTTGCCGCCATGATCACCAACGCCATCCTCCAGGGGGCCCTGATCTACGGCACGGTTCAGGACCTGAACGGAAGACGCGCCGGCATAGCCGACTGCCTCGCCAGCGGCTTGCGGGCGTTTCTGCCGCTGATCGGCCTGACCATCCTGTTGGTGGTCGCGATCCTGTTCGGCCTGGTCCTGCTGATCGTGCCCGGGATCATGATGGCGTGCGCGTGGTGCGTGGCCGTCCCCTCTCTGGTCGCGGATCGCACCGGCGTGTTCGGCGCCTTCAGCCGCAGCGCCGAGCTGACCCGGGGATCACGCTGGCGCCTCTTCGGCCTGTTCCTGGTCGTGTGGGTCATGCTCATGATCATCAGCGCCGTCAGCCTTGGCTTGATCACCGCTTTCTCCTTGCGCGGCGCAGCTGCGGTGGTCCGAAGCCCGGCCTGGGTGCTGGCGAATCTCATCACCAACACCCTGAGTTCGTTGATCAGCTCGACCGGCGTGGCGGTCCTCTACGTCGAACTGCGCAAGCTCCGCGAAGGCGCCGGCCCGCAGTGGCTCGCGGACGTCTTCAGCTAGTCGCGGTCGAACTTGTCCTTGCGGCGGCGGCCGAAGAGCAGGCGGCTCTCGAGCCGGCCGCGGAGGGCGGCGTAGTAGGCGTTGAGGAAGGTGCGGTCGGCGACGTCGGTCTGGCCGTCCCAGCCGATCCTGGCCCGGATGCGCGCCGCGACCTCGGCCATGGACTTGCGGTCACCTGCGCGGATCACATCCTCCAGGACATGCAGCTCCTTGATCCCGTAGGCGTCGAGCTGCGCGGGCGTGAAGGCGAAGCCGCGCGCCGCGGCGCGCTCGGTGTCGGCCAGGTCGGGGCGCAGCACGGTCTTCGGCGCCTTCACCACCATCGTGCCGGCCACCAGGTCGCCCATTCGCCGCCGGTCGCGGTTGAACAGCGGGAACACCACGAACACCAGGCTCCAGAGCGCGCCCAGGCCGATCAGGGCCGCATCCACGCCCTCGCCGCGCGAGACGAAGAAGGCCAGCGGCAGGAACACCTCGACCTCGCGCAGGGCGTTGCGGGCGAAGACCATGTCGGCGGTCAGCCGCCCGCCGTCGGCGGCGGCGACGCGCAGGCCCATGGCCCGCTTGCCCGGCGTCGCGGCGCGCGGGCCGACTTCGAAGATCAGGAAGTAGAAGTTGCGGCCGAGGAACGTACCCAGCAGCCAGACCACGCCGAGCGCCTCGCTGCCCCAGGTCGCCTTGGTGGCCCAGAAGACGCCCAGCGCCAGCAGGCTGAACGCCGCCAGGCTTCCGAAAAGGACGGCGAAGTCGATCAGCAGGGCCGCGAAGCGCTCGACATAGGCGCCCACCTTGAGCCGTAGATCGACGCCCTCCGGCGTGACCAGTTCGCGCCAGCCGTCGTAGGGTGCGCGCGCCGTGCGGGTTCGGCGGAAACGGCCAAGGACGCCTTGCAGGCTCATGCCGTGCGCCTTCGCGGCCAATAGAAGTAGGCGAGCCAGGCTGCGAGCATGCCGGCGGCGATCGCGTACCGGGCCAGGTCGGCCTTGATCAGCTGGCGGCCGAAGCCCTCCAGCAGGCCGGCCACGAACAGCATCACCACCACACCCGCCATGGCGGTGGCGGCGCGTCGCCCGGCTTCGGCGGCGGCGTCGACCCGCGAACGTTCGCCAGGGAAGCAGACGGCCCAACCGATGGCGAAGCCGGCCGCCCCTGCGAGGATGATGGCGAAGAGCTCGGTGGTCCCGTGGATCATCAGCCAGCCGCCCGCCTCGAAGCCCAGGCCGCGCGACACGAACAGCGCCAGAAAGGCTCCGAACATGCCCCCGTTCAGCACCAGCAGCGCGGCGGTGGGCAGGCACAGCAGGAAACCGAGCGCGAAGGCGAACAAGGCGATCTGGGCGTTGTGCGTGAAGAGGAAGGTGGAGAACACCGACAGTCCGTCACTTGCCGTGCCCTGGTGATAGAGCGTTTCGCGCAGGGAGGCGGTGGTCGCCGTTGGGTCGCGCCCGGACGCCACGCCCGGCTCGACGAAGCTGTGGAACCAGTCCGGGTCGCGCTGGACCAGCACATAGGCCACCAGGGCCGCCACGGCCGACAGCACGAACGACACCAGGGTCTCGCGCCACAGCGCCTGGACCGCAGCCGGCCAGTCGCGGGCGAAGAACCGGGCGATGCGCTCGGGCAGGCGTGTCCGGGCGCCGTAGACGATGAAGTAGGCCCGCGCGCAGAGGCTCTCCAGATAGGCCACCAGGCTCTGGTCCAGCGAGATCGAGCGGGCGACCGACAGCGACGACAGCGCCTGTCGGTAAAGCAGCGGCATCTCCAGTAGTTCGTCGCGCCGAAGCCTGGCGGCGCCGCCCGCCTCCGCCTTGGCCAGCAGGGTCTCCAGTCGCCGCCAGTCGGCCTCGCGCTCGGCCCGGAACCGCCAGCTCTTGAGCTGCAGCTCGGCCATCAGACCAGCCCTCGCCGCTTCACGTCGAGGTATCGGTTGAGCAGGTTCGTCGCCAGCCCGTCGGCGGGGGCATCGACGATTTGGGCGCCCAGCCGGCGCAGCCGCGCGGCGACCGCTTCGCGCTGGCGCAGCAGCCGCTCGGCGATCACGGCGCGAGAGACGTCGTCGGGGTCCATCGGCTCCCGGCCCGCCAGGCTTTCCAGCTCCTCGTCCCGGAACACGACGAACAGCACCAGGTGCGTCCGCATCAGCCGCGCGACGTTCTCGATCATCAGCTCCGCCGACGTGGCGTCGGCGAAATCCGTGAACACCACCACCACCGCGCGGCGGTCCAGGCGGCCGGAGAGCGCCGTCAGGCCGAGCGTGAAGTTCGTCTCCTCGGTGGAATAGTCGAGGGACGCGCACAGCTTCTGCAGCAGCGGAAAGGCGG
>DASVNS010000423.1:0-5486 GCA_036383735.1 Phenylobacterium sp.
CATCAGCGGCTGGGTCATCGTGGGGTCATCCCCCTCGTTGTGACCGAACCGCCGGTAGCAGAACATGTCGATGACCACGTCCTTGCCGAACAGCTGGCGATACTCGGTGCCCACCTTCGCGGCGAAGGTCACGGCTTCCGGGTCGTCGCCATTCACATGGAAGATCGGCGTTTCGACCATCAGCGCGACGTCGGTGGGATAGGGCGACGATCGGCTGTTCTTGGGGCTGGTGGTGAAGCCGATCTGGTTGTTGACCACGAAGTGCATGGTCCCGCCGACGCCGTAGCCACGCAGGCCCGACAGCGCGAAACACTCGGCCACCACGCCCTGGCCTGCGAAGGCGGCGTCGCCGTGCAGCAGCAAAGGCATCACGTGGCCGCGGCCGGCGCTGGGCTGCTCGCGCAGGGTGAAGGCCTGCTTGGCGCGGACCTTGCCGACCACGACCGGATTGACGATCTCCAGGTGCGAGGGGTTGGCGGTCAGGGACAGGTGGACGCTGTTGCCATCGAACTCGCGGTCGGACGAGGCGCCCAGGTGATACTTGACGTCGCCGGAGCCCTGCACGTCGGAGGGTAGCGACGAGCCGCCTTGGAACTCGTGGAAAATCACGTGGTAGGGCTTGCCCATCACGGCAGCCAGGACGTTCAGCCGGCCGCGGTGCGGCATCCCGACGACGATGTCCTTCACGCCCATGGCGCCGCCGCGCTTGATGATCTGTTCCAGCGCGGGGACCATCGCCTCGCCGCCGTCCAGGCCGAACCGCTTGGTGCCGGGGAAGCGGCGGTGGAGGAACTGCTCGAAGCCTTGCGTCTCGATCAGCTTCTTGAGGATGGCGACCTTGCCCTCCTTGGTGAAGACGATCTCCTTGTCGCGGCCCTCGATGCGCTCCTGCAGCCAGGCTTTCTCCTTGGGGTCGGACACGTGCATGTACTGCACGCCGACATTGCCGCAGTAGGTGCGGCGCAGGATCTCCAGGATCTCGCGGATCGACGCGGTCTCGAGGCCCAGCACGAAGTCCAGGAAGATGGGTCGATGGAAATCCGCCTCGGCGAAGCCGTAGGTGGCGGGGTCCAGCTCGGAGGCGTCGCCCGGCGTGGCGGCGATGCCCAGCGGATCCAGGTTGGCCTTGAGGTGACCGCGCATCCGGTAGGCCCGGATCATCATGATGGCGCGGAGGCTGTCGAGGGTGGCGGCCCGGACCTCGTCCTCGGAGGCGGCGGGCTTCTTCTCCTCGATCGCCTTGCCGAGCTTGGCTTCCACCGCAGGCCAGAGCCCGTCGATGGCGCTCATCCAGTCGGGGCGGGAGATCGGGGTTTGCAACCTGGCCCAGGCCGGCTTGGCCGTGGCGCGGGCCACGTCGGACTTGCCGTCCAGCAGCGAGGCGAAAAAGGCCTGCCAGGATGGGGCGACCGAGTTCGGGTCAGCCGCCCACTGGGCGTAGAGGTCCTCCACGAAGGCCGCATTGCCGCCGTAGAGGAAAGAGGTCTCGGCCATCACTTGGTTGATGAGGCCTGCGTCGTCCGCCATGTCCTTCGCCTTCCGCGGCGGGCCCACGGACTTCGGAAGAAGGAGCCGAGCGCAGACCGCCCAATACCGATTGTGCGGCGCTTACGCGCCCTTGAGTACGTCCAGCAGCGTGGTGCCGAGCGCCGCCGGCGACGGCGACACGCGGATGCCCGCAGCTTCCATCGCCGCGATCTTGTCCTCGGCGCCGCCCTTGCCGCCGGAGATGATCGCCCCCGCGTGACCCATGCGCCGCCCAGGCGGCGCGGTGCGTCCCGCGATGAAGCCGACCATTGGCTTCTTGTTTGGTGAATTCTTGATGAATTCAGCCGCTTCTTCCTCGGCCGAACCGCCGATCTCGCCGATCATGATGATCGACTCGGTTTCCGGGTCCTTCAGGAACATGTCGAGCATGTCGATGAACTCGGTGCCCTTCACGGGATCCCCGCCGATGCCCACGGCCGTGGTCTGGCCGAGACCCACCTGCGAGGTCTGGAAAACGGCCTCATAGGTAAGCGTACCCGAGCGGGAAACAACGCCCACCGAGCCCTTGCGGAAGATGTTGCCCGGCATAATGCCGATTTTGCACTCGTTGGGCGTCAACACGCCCGGGCAATTCGGGCCGATCAGCCTGGATTTTGAGCCGACGAGCGAGCGCTTCACCCTGACCATGTCGGCCACCGGGATGCCCTCGGTGATGCAGATGATCAGCGGGACCTCGGCGTCGATGGCCTCGAGGATCGAATCCGCGGCGAAGGGCGGCGGCACGTAGATCACCGAGGCGTCGGCGCCGGTCTGCTTCACGGCTTCGGCGACGGTGTCGTAGACGGGCAGGCCGATGTGCGTCGTGCCGCCTTTGCCGGGGGTGACCCCGCCGACCATCTTGGTGCCGTAGGCGGCGGCCTGTTCCGAGTGGAACGTGCCTTGTGCGCCGGTGATGCCCTGGCAGATGACCCGGGTGTTCTTGTTGATCAGGATCGACATGTCTTACGCAGCGCCCCGCACGGCTTTGACGATTTTCTCGGCGCCGTCCGAGAGGTCGTTGGCGGCGATGACGTTCAGGCCGCTGTCATTGATGATCTGCTTGCCCAACTCGGCGTTGGTGCCTTCCAGGCGGACCACCAGCGGAACCTTGAGCCCCACCTGCTTCACCGCGGCGATCACCCCGTTGGCGAGGACGTCGCAGCGCGCGATCCCGCCGAAGATGTTCACCAGGATGCCCTTCACGTTGGGGTCGGCGATGATGATCTTGAAGGCCGCCGTCACCTTGGCCTCGTCGGCGCCGCCGCCAACGTCCAGGAAGTTGGCCGGCTCGGCGCCGTACAGCTTGATGATGTCCATGGTGGCCATGGCCAGGCCGGCGCCGTTGACCATGCAGCCGATCTCGCCGTCGAGGGCGATGTAGCTGAGGTCGTACTTGGAGGCCTCGATCTCCTTCGGGTCCTCCTCGGTCTCGTCGCGCAGGGCGACGATGTCCTTGTGGCGGAACAGGGCGTTGGGGTCGAAGCTGACCTTCGCGTCCAGGACGCGGAGCTGGTCGTCGGCGGTGACGATCAGCGGGTTCACCTCCAGCATCGCCATGTCCTTGGCGACGAAGGCGGCATAGAGCTGCGAGAGCAGCGTCGCACCCTGCTTGGCCAGGTCACCCTTCAGGCCCAGCGCGCTCGCCAGCGCCCGGCCGTGATGAGCCCAGACGCCGGTGGCCGGGTCGATGGAGAAGGTGATGATCTTTTCGGGGGTCGAATGCGCGACCTCCTCGATGTCCATGCCGCCTTCGGTGGAGGCCACGACCGAGACCCGGCTCGTTTCGCGGTCGACCAGCAGCGACAGGTAGAATTCCTTGGCGATCGCGGCGCCTTCCTCGATGTAGAGGCGGTTCACCTGCTTGCCCTTGGCGCCCGTCTGGTGGGTCACCAGCACGCGGCCCAGCATCTCGGCGGCGTTGGTCCGCACGTCCTCGACGCTCTTGACCACCCGGACGCCGCCCTTGGCGTCGGGGCCCAGGCCTTCGAACTTGCCCTTGCCACGCCCGCCGGCATGGATCTGGGACTTCACCACGAAAACCGGGCCTCCCAGCTTGTTGGCGGCTTCGACGGCTTCATCGACCGTCACAGCGGCATAGCCGCGCGGGACCGCAACGCCGAACTCCGCGAGGACGGCTTTGGCTTGGTGTTCGTGGATGTTCATGAGGCCTTGGGGGCGACTGCAAGGGAGGCTCGCCCCTGCGGCGAGTGAGGCGGCTTATAGGCGCCGCTTTGAGCGATGACAACCGCGTGATGCCCTGAAAGCCGCCGATCCGGCACGAGGGTCACGTCACGTGAACATCCGGCTTGTGTGGAGAGCGCCGGGTCTAGCCCCGGCGGGCCAGCCACGCCTCGTGGCTCTGCCCCCAGCAGTCCACGGGCAGGTTCAGGGGCGCGGGCAGGACGGCTTGGCGCAAGATGCGTGAGCCCAGCCGCTGGGCCACGCGCCGATCCGGTCCTGGACCCGCCGATGAAGCGCGCGGCTTCCCCGTCGGCGCAGAACGCGGCCCAAGCGAAATCGCCGGGCTCGGGCGCCCGCAAAATGAGGCGTTCCGTCTCAAGAGCAGGGATTTCCAACGGCATGGTTTTGCCTCAATCTACGGGCGGGAGAGAGTTCGAGGTTGGGGGCCAACTTCAACGGCGTACGCGCCGCAGCCGACCCCTGCCCTGTGCGTCGAGGACCCGTGTGCCAGGGGCGATGCATGACGCAGGACGATTTCGACCATCGGCAATTCGAGACCCCGGATCCCCAGTCGGCGCCCCGGCTGGCGGTGTCGGGGCGGCTGATGGCTGCGGGGGTGGTGAGCGCCCTGGCGCTGGGATGCGGCCTGGGCCTCTGGGCCCGGCCCGCGCCGCCGACGCGGCCCCCGGCGGCAAGGTTGATTGCGCCCGAGGACGCGCCCCGTCCGGCCCTGCAGATCGTCGTGGACGACACGCCCGCTCCGCTAGGCCCGCTGCTCGAGGTGCTTCCTGCCGACGCCGCCGCCAACGCGGCGACCCCGTCCGCTGCTCCACCGGCTCCGATCCCCGAACCCGTCGCACCCCGGCGGCCGGCGGCCGGGCTGATGAAGGTGGACGCCATCGTAGCCGCCGAGCCGCTGCTGGTTCCCGCTGTGAGGGCGGACGTGAAGCCGAAGGCTGGACCCAAGCCTAAACTCGATCACAAGGCCAAGGCGCCCGACAAGCCTCAGGTCCAGAAGGCCAAGGCCGCGCTCAAGACGAGGCTGGAGAAGCCCAGAGTGGCTGAGGTCGGGACCGCTGCGGCCAAGGCGTCGAAGCCTGGGAAGGCCATGGGCCGGAAGCTCGCGAAGGCCGAGACGGGGAAGGTCGAGAAGGCCAAGCCTGTGAAGCTGGCCAAAGTCGAGGCGCACAAGGTGAAGGCCGGTACGCCCAAGGCCGAGCCGAAACGCCTCGCCGCGCTGAGCACGAAACTGGCTCCGAAGTCGCTCAGACCCAAGTCCGTGCAAAAGCTGGTGATCGAGAAGGCGGCGTCCAAACCCCGGGTGGTGGCGACGAAGCCGGCGGCGCGCAAGCCGGTCTCGCGCGGCGGGGGTCCGCTGCGAGTCGCCCGCAACGACGCCTGCGCCTCGCCAGACGCCGGCGCGGCCGCCGTTTGTGCGGATCGATCGCTGACCGCCCGCGACCGGCAGATGCAGCAGGCCTACCGCAATGCCGAGGCAGCCGGGGTTCCCGCCACGGCGCTGCGTCGCCAGCAGGCGCGCTGGCTGCAGGCCCGCGCCGCCGCCGCCCGCGAGGCGACCTGGGCGGTCGAGGACGTGTATACCGCCCGGATCTCGGAGCTGAACGACCTGACCCGCGACGCCCGCGACAACTGACGGCGGATCAGGCGCGCCCGTTCAGCGGATACTCGGCCTCCTGCCGGTAGTGCGCGCCCTCACGACCGAGCGTGCTGGAATAGAGGCTGAAGCTCTCCACGCTGATTGGCGGCGACTTCAGAAG
>DASVNS010000424.1:0-10473 GCA_036383735.1 Phenylobacterium sp.
GGCCGCCCGGTCCGGTTCGCCCCCATGCGACCGGGCGCCAGGCCCACCACGCACAGCCGCGCATCCTCGTCGCCGAACGAGGCCACCGCGCCGTTGAAGCCGCCGGGCACGGAGACCTTGTTGGCCTGGCGGTACGCCACCAGGCGCGGGCAGAGCGGGCAGTCGCGGGGCGCTTCCGGCCTCAGGCCGGTCACGCCGCCACCGCCGTTGTCGCCGGACCCGCCGCGCCGTAGAGGTTGGGCCGGTCGAGGCACAGGGCCGGCCGGTCCGCAGGGTGGAACGTCATCAGCTCGAATATCCTGGACCTGGATGCGGTGGCCATCGTCGCCCTCGGCAGCAATCTGGCGGGCCGTCACGGCTCGTCCGAGGCTCTGCTGGAGGCGGCTTTGGCCAGGTTTCCGACGGCGGGCTTGAAGATCCTGAAACGGTCGTCCTGGTGGCGCGCCGCCGCCTGGCCCGACCCGACCGCGCCTGAATACCGCAACGGCGTCGCCCTTGTCGAGGCGACGGCGGAGCCGGGCGAGATGCTGGCCGCGCTGCTGGCGATCGAGGCGGCGGAGGGACGGCGTCGCGGGGAGCGCAACGCCCCACGCACGCTCGACCTGGACCTGATCGCGCACGGCCGTCTGGTGATCCGGACACCGGCTCTGACCTTGCCCCACCCTCGCGCCCACGAGCGCCTGTTCGTCATGGGACCCCTGGCGGAGATCGCAGGGCAGTGGGTGCACCCAACCTTGGGGAAGACGGCCGCTGAGCTGGCGACGAAGGCTGTCGTGGGGAACGATTCCCGCCCGGTCGCCTGAATGCCGCGGCGACGGACGTTCGCTGTCCTTCGCCCTGCGACGGATGCGGCGTTGCACAAACGCGGCCGAACCTCTATTTTCGCCGGTTCTATCTTCCTCCTGAGAGACTCCATGGCTCGCGTCACCGTCGAAGACTGCATCGAGAAGGTCCCCAACCGCTTCTCGCTCGTTCTCCTGTCCGCCCATCGCGCGCGCGCCATTTCGGCCGGTTCGCAGCTCATGGTCGACCGCGACAACGACAAGAATCCGGTCGTCGCCCTGCGCGAGATCGCTGACGACGTGGTCGATGGCGAGGAACTGCGCGAGAGCGTCATCGCCTCGCTGCAACGTGTCGACGAGCGTTCGGAAGCCGAGGAAGAGGCCGAAACCCTCGCCCTGCTGGCCGATCCCACCCACATGCAGATGAGCGAACTCGAGCTGGTCCGCGCGCTGCAAAGCGACCGCGATGGCGGCCAGGAGGAGCGGTACTGAGCCCCGAAGGCGCAGAACCCCTCACTAGAGAGGCGGCGACCGCAATCGCCGTCCCGCCTCCCGAACCACTCGTGTCCGCAGCGCCGCCGCTTGAAGCGCCCCCGTCCGATGGGCCGATCCAGGCTCCGCTCGTAGGCGGCGCGACCCGGCCCAAGATGCTTCGCCAGTTCGAGCTGATCGAGAAGGTCCGCTCGTACGATCCTTCGGCCGACGAAGCGCTGTTGAACCGCGCCTACGTCTACGCCATGCGCCAGCATGGGTCGCAGAAGCGGGCGTCCGGCGACCCGTACTTCGCCCACCCCATCGAGGTGGCGGGCATCCTCACCGACTACCGGCTCGACACCGAGACCATCGTCACGGCGCTGTTGCACGACGTGATCGAGGACACCGACGCTACGCGCGAGAAGGTGGAAGCGCTCTTCGGCTCCGAGATCGCCGAACTGGTCGAGGGGGTCACCAAGCTCTCCAAGCTGGAACTCTCGCAGGAACACCTGCGCCAGGCCGAGAACCTGCGGAAGTTCATCCTGGCGATCTCCAAGGACGTCCGCGTCCTGCTGGTGAAGCTGGCCGACCGGCTGCACAACATGCGGACGCTGCATTTCATCAAGCAGGCCGCCAAGCGCGAGCGGATCGCCCGCGAGACCCTCGACATCTATGGCCCGCTCGCCCGCTCGATCGGCGTGCACCGGATCTGCGAGGAGCTGGAGGAACTGGCCTTCGCCCACCTCAACCCGGTGGGCCGCAACGCCATCCTGCGCCGGTTGGCGGTGCTGCGCGAGCAGCAGGGCGGGGCGGTCTCGGCCGTCAGCCAGGAAATCGCCAACCGCCTGCAGGCCGGCGGCATAGCGGCCCGGGTCTTCGGCCGCGAAAAGCACGCCTATTCGATCTGGCGGAAGCTGCAACGCAAGTCGATCGGCTTCTCCCAGCTCTCCGACATCTATGCGTTCCGGGTGATCCTCGACACCGAGGACGACTGCTACCGCGCCCTTGGCGTGATCCACCGCGCCTGGCCGTCGGTGCCCGAGCGGTTCAAGGACTTCATCTCGACTCCCAAGCGCAACAACTACCGGTCCATCCACACGACCGTGGTCGGCTACAAGGGCATGCGGATCGAGATGCAGATCCGCACCGAGGCCATGGACCGCGTGGCCGAGGAGGGGGTGGCGGCGCACTGGCGCTACAAGAACGAATCCTACGGCTTCGACGCCGAGGCGCAGAAGGCGGCCGGCGGCCGCGACCCGCTGGTCAACCTGCGCCATCTGGTCCAGGTGCTGGAGCACGGCGGCGACGCGGAGGAGCTGGTCGAGCACGCCAAGCTCGAGATGTACCTCGACCAGGTGTTTGTCTTCACCCCCAAGGGGCAGCTGGTCAGCCTGCCGCGCGGGGCCATGCCGCTCGACTTCGCCTACGCGCTGCACACCGACATCGGCGACACCACCGTGGGCGCCAAGGTCAATGGCGAGCTGAAGCCGCTGCGCACCGCGCTTTCCAACGGCGATGTGGTCGAGGTGATCCGCGGCGGCAAGCCTGTGGTGCCCCCGGACTGGCGCTCGCTGACGGTGACCGGGCGCGCACGATCGGCCATCCGCCGCCACATCCGCCAGACCGAGCGCGAAGAGTTCGTCCGCCTGGGCCGGGCCACCGTCGACCAGGCCTTCGGATCGGCCGGCAAGAGCCGCAAGGACGTGTCGCTGCGCCCGGCGCTCGACCGTTTCGCCGTCACCAGCGAGGACGACCTGTTCGACGCCGTCGGCCGGGGGCGCGCCACGCCGTCCCAGGTGCTGGAGGCCGTGTTCCCGGGCCTGAAGGCGGCGGAGCGCGAGGCGGCCACCGCCCGGCGCCACATCCAGGAGGGCAAGGCGGCCCGCCTCTACGTTCGCGGCGGCGGCTTGGGCCCAGGCGTCGCCATCCGCTTTGGCCAGTGCTGCTCGCCGGTGCCGGGCGACCGGATCGTGGGCATCCTGGAGCCCGAGGGCGGCGGCCTGACCGTCCACACCATCCACTGCGAGAAGCTGGCCGAGTACGAGGACCGCGAGGAGCTCTGGCGCGACCTGCAGTGGACGCCCGAGGCCGAGCGCAACGCCATCGCCCGCGCCCGCCTGACCGCCACCATCAAGAATGTGCCCGGTGTCCTGGGCCAGGTCTGCACAATCATCGGCGAGGCGGGCGGCAATATCGTGAACCTGCGGATGCGCTACCGGCAGTCCGATTTCTTCGACGTGGACATCGACGTCGACGTCAACGACGCCCGCCACCTCACCCACATCTCCGCCGCCCTACGCGCCAATCCCAGCGTCGAAGAGGTCGAGCGCACGCGGGGCGAGAGCTAAGGGGAGTGCGTCCCGTCTTCCCCCGTCCCGCGGGGGAAGTGGCCCGACTTGCTCAGCAAGAGGGTCGATGGGGGAAAATGTTCCCGAGATCCTCCCCCCATTGTTGCCCGCCTGCGGCATTGGCGACATTTCCCCCGCAAGCGGGGGAAGCCGAGCTCTCGGAGCCAATCAGTCGTCGATCAGCACCACGCCGGTCACTTCCTCGCGGTAACGGCGCTCTTCCTGCCAATGGCGGAGGATGTCGGTGAGGACGTAGGGCGGCACCCAGTCGAAGTCCTGGGGGTTGCCGCCGGCGAGATAGAGGGGCGTGATCGTCTTGTAGTTCTGCTCGATGATCGCTTCGCAGTATGAGCGGATGGTGGAGCGGTCGGTGGAGACCTCGCGCAGCCGCCGATCCTCCACGTTGATGCGCGATCGGCCGACCGGGATCCACAGCGTGGGGTAGGGCTGGTTGTCGATCACGCCCTTGAGCTTGTCCTTGCCCGAGAGGTGCAGGCGCAGCGGTCCGATCTTGCGCGTGTAGGCTCCGGTCAGCAGGAACGCGAGGTCCACCGAGACGATCATCCGGTCGGGGCTGGCCCAGGAAGTGAGGCGGAATCCGGTGTCGATCGAGGGGCCGACGAACTCCCGCGTGATCGAGGGGTTCGCCGGATTGGCGTACCATTCCTCGCGGATCTCGGCCTGGCTTAGGATCGGGTCCTTGATCTCCGACTGCGACACGCCGCGCCGGAAAAAGACTTCGGCGTTCGGCACGGGGAACAGCCCGATCCAGGCGGTGGACTTCACGTCCAGGTGCTTGGCGGCTTCGTCGCGGCTGCCGCGATATTCGTTCAACGTCGCCAACCACACATGCATCAGGCCGTGCGCGTGGCTCAGGCTGTTCAATTCACAGACGTAAAGCAACTCGTCGCCGTTGCTCTTCCAGAACTCGGGCGCAGGCAGGCCGTCGTCCAGGCCACCGGCGAACTCGCGATACTGCGTCTGAAGAATATAGTCGAAGTTTCTGTAAAAACTTACGATCTCGGGACGCCACATCTGCCGCGTCTGCTTGTACGGTGTGGAGCCGACCAGGTCGACGCTGAGGAAAAGGCGCAACCGCGGCTTCAGCCCCTCCGGGAACTCTGTCGGGAAGACCCGCCGCTCGCGGGCCGCCGACATCAGCTGTCCGACCGCGTCCTCGCCCCCGGGCGAAGCGTCGGTGCTGAAGGCGGTGATAAACCGCTCAGTGGCCGTGGGTCCTGCGTCCATCGATCGTCTAGAGTGCCCTGGTTGGCGATCTGCACCGTCACGAGGTATCAGGCTTCATCCTTGCACCGACATGTTGCCGAGAAGCGAACGCCGATGAACACTGAAGCTGTCCTGGACGAATTCCGCGGCGCCGGCGCCTTGCGAGAGGGGCACTTCGTCCTCTCGTCGGGGCTTCACTCGCCGATTTTCCTGCAGAAGAACCTGGTCTTCCAATATCCGGACCGCACAGAACGCCTGTGCAAGGCGCTGGCGGCGAAGATCCGGGAGACGGTGGGCGAGGTGGACCTCTGCGTCTCCCCGGCGGTGGGCGGGATCATCCCGGGCTACGAGACCGCCCGCTGGCTGGGCGTGCCCTCGATCTACGTCGAGCGCGAGGGCGGTGAATTCAAGCTGCGCCGCGCGTTCTCGATCCCCGAAGGCGCCCGCATCGCCATGGTCGAGGACATCGTCTCGACCGGCCTTTCGTCTCGCGAGTGCGTCGAGGCCATCCGCAAGGCCGGGGGCAATGTGGTCGTGGCCGCCTGCCTGGTGGACCGCTCGGGCGGCCGGGCCGATCCGGGCGCGCCCTTCGTGGCGCTGGCCCGCCTGGACGTGCCGGCCTATCCCGCCGACCAGCTGCCGCCGGAGCTGGCCGCGATCCCCACCGAGGACCCCGGCAGCCGGAGGCTGCACGGATGAGCAGGCTGCGGCTGGGCGTCAATATCGACCACGTCGCCACGGTGCGGAACGCCCGGGGCGAGGGCTATCCCGACCCGGTCCGGGCGGCCGAGATGGCCCTGGCGGCCGGCGCCGACGGGATCACCGCCCACCTGCGCGAGGACCGTCGCCACATCTCGGACGCCGACATCGACGCCCTGGCGCTGATCACCAAGCGCCGCGGTCGCCCGCTGAACCTCGAGATGGCGGTCACCGCCGAGATGGAGGCCATCGCCCTGGCGCACCGGCCCCGCGCCGCCTGCCTGGTGCCGGAGCGCCGGGAAGAGGTGACCACCGAGGGCGGCCTGGACGTCGTGAAGGGCCACAACACCATCGCGCCGGTGGTGGGGCGCCTGGTGCAGGCCGGCATCCGCGTCTCTTGCTTCATCGACGCCGATCTCGCCCAGGTCGCCGCCGCCAGGTCGGTGGGCGCCCAGGTGGTCGAACTGCACACGGGCGCCTATTGCGAGGCGGTCCGCGAGCGCAAGTCGCAGGCGCAGGCGCTGCTGGACAGCCTCAAGGCCGCCGCCGCCGAGGCCCACCGCGCCGGCCTGGAAGTCCACGCCGGCCACGGCATCGACTATGAGACGGTGAAGCCCGTCGCCGCGATCCCCGAGCTTACGGAGCTCAACATCGGGCACTTCCTGATCGGCGAAGCGATTTTCATCGGCCTCGGTCCCGCTATCCAGCGCATGCGCGGGCTGATGGACGAAGCGCGTTCTGCGGCCGCCGCATGATCCTGGGGCTAGGCTCGGACCTCTCCGACATCCGCCGCATCCAGGAGAGCCTCGACCGCTTCGGCGACCGGTTCAAACTGCGGGTCTTCACCGAGCTGGAGCGCACCCGTTCCGACCGCAAGGTCGACGCCGCCGCCAGCTACGCCAAGCGCTTCGCCGCCAAGGAGGCCTGCGCCAAGGCGCTGGGCACGGGCATGCGACGCGGCGTCTTCTGGCGCGACATGGGGGTGATCAACATGCGCTCGGGCCAACCGACCATGGCGCTGACCGGCGGCGCAGCCGAGCGGCTGAAGCAGATGACGCCGTCGGGCATGAAGGCGGTCATCCATCTCAGCCTCACCGACGACCATCCCTACGCCCAGGCCTTCGTGATCATCGAGGCGTTGCCGGCCGACTGAGCGCGGCCGCTCGGCGTTGCGTGATCCGCGGCCAGAGCGTGTTCAGCGCCAGGCCGCCCAGCACCAGCACGGCGGCGGTCAGCTTCCATTGGCTCAGCGGCTCGTGCAGCAGCAGCGCAGAGGCCCCCATGCCGAACACCGGCACCAGCAGCGCGAGGGGCGCGACGGTGGCGGCCGGGTGGCGGGCCAGCAGCCACGCCCAGCAGCTGTAGCCAAAGATCGTATTGCCCACCGACTGCCACAGCACCGCCGCCCAGCCTCCGGCGTCAGCGTGGGCGATGGCGTGCGGGATCACGGGTCCGCCTTCGAACAGGAAGGCCAGCGCGAACAGGGGCGGCGCCGAGAAGAGGCTGGCCCACACCACATAGCTCAGCATGTTCACCGGCCCGGCGGCGCGCGCGGCGGTGTTGCCGCCGGCCCATGCCAGGGCCGCGAACAACACCAGCGCCAGGCCCAGCGGGGTCATCTCGGCGTCGGTGTGCGCCATCAACCAGCCCAGTCCGGACGCGGCAAGCGCCAGGGCGACGATCTGGAAGGTCTTCACCCGCTCGCCCGCCATCAGCATGGCGAACCCGATGGTGAAGAACGCCTGCACCTGCACGACCAGGCTGGCGAGGCCGGGCGAGATCATGTTGGTCATGGCGATGTAGAGCACGCCGAACTGACCGACCCCGATCAGCACCCCGTAGAGCGCCAGGTTCCGCCAGGCGACCCTGGGCCGCCGCAGGAAGAAGATCGCCGGCAGTACGGCGAAGGTGAACCGCAAGGCCGCGAAGGTCAGGGGCGGAAATTCCGCCAGTCCCCACTTGATGACCACGAAATTGGTCCCCCAGACCGCCACGACCGCGAGGGCCAGCAGCAGGTGCAGCGGAGGCAGGGCGTCGCGGGTCATGCCGGCCTACATAGGCCCTGACGGCTCGCTGTCCCCGGTCCAATTGGCGTACAGTGGCCCTTGATTGCGGATCGGAGCTGGCCGGAGGCGACGGGAGGAAGACCTGGCGGCGGATGGTCGCCTCTCACATTGTTCACGGGCGCCGAACTTGCTCATGTGCGAGGGACCGGATACGCACACACCGCTTCGGGACGCCGAAGCGTCCAGGGACCACCAATGAGCGACAATGTGCAGAGCGTGAAAACGCCTGAAAAGACCGGCGCCTGGCAGGAGCTGGTCGAGATCTTCAAGACCGTGTTCTGGGCGCTGCTGATCGCCTTGTTCCTGCGGGTGATCTTCTTCCAGCCCTTTACGATCCCGTCGGCGTCGATGGAGCCGAACCTGTATCAGGGCGACTACATCATCGTGTCGAAGTTCAGCTACGGCTACTCGCGCCATTCCATGCCGTTCAGCCCGCCGCTGTTCAAGGGCCGCATCCTGTCGAAGGACGCCCAGCGCGGCGACATCGTCGTCTTCAAGCTGCCCAGCGACAACCGCACCGACTACGTCAAGCGGGTCATCGGCGTGCCCGGCGATCGGATCCAGATGAAGGCGGGACTGCTCTACGTGAACGACAAGCTGGTGCCACGCCAGGCGCTGTCGCCCGTGCAGGAAGACGTGGGCGGCGGCTACGTCCGCGACGTGGCGCGCTTCGAGGAGCGCCTGGCCACCGGCAAGAGCTTCGTCACCCAGGATTTCGGCACGGACGGCGAGCTGGACAACACCGACGTGTTCGTCGTTCCCGAAGGCCACTACTTCATGATGGGCGACAACCGCGACAATTCGTCGGACAGCCGGGTCAACCCGGCCATCGGCGGCGTGGGCTACGTGCCGGCCGAAAACCTGGTGGGCAAGGCGCAGATCATCCTGTTGTCCTGGAACCCCGAGGCTTCGATCTTCAAACCTTGGACCTGGGTGCTCGACGCCCGTCCCAGCCGGTTCTTCAAAGTGCTCAAATGAACACCCGCACGGCGGCCGTCGAGGACCTCGAGCGCCGCATCGGTCACACCTTCGCCGACCGCGACCTGTTGGAGCGGGCGCTGACCCACGCCAGCGTCGGCGATGGCGCACGCCTGGTGCGGCACAACGAGCGGCTCGAATTCCTGGGCGACCGGGTGCTGAACCTCTGCGCCGCCGAGCGGCTCATGGCGCTCGATCCCGATAGCCGGGAGGGGGAGATGTCCCGCCGCCTGGCCAGCCTTGTGAACTACCACGCCTGCGCCCGCGCCGCGGAACGCGCGGGCCTGCCCGCCGCGCTGCGGCTCTCGGCCAGCGCCAGCAAGGTCGGGGCCCGCAAGTCGGACGCCGTGATCGGCGACGCCTGCGAGGCGCTGATCGCGGCGCTCTATATCGACGGCGGGCTGGAGACGGCGAAGGCCTTCTTCGAGAAGTTTTGGGCGGAGGAATTCGCCCACCTCGACACCCCGCGCGCGAAAGATCCCAAGACCCAGCTGCAGGAGTGGGCCCAGGGCCTCGGCCTGCCGCTGCCCGCCTATGAGGTGGTCGGCCGCGAGGGCCCCGCCCACGCCCCGACCTTCACGGTCGAGGTGCGCGTGCAGGGCTTCGAGGCCGAGCGCGGCGAGGGGTCCTCGCGGCAGGCTGCCGAGAAGGCTGCCGCCCAGGTGATGCTGTTGAAGCGCGAAGGCGTGGAATCCGAGGCCGACCAATGACCACGCCCCCAACGACCAAGGCCGGCTTCGCCGCCATCATCGGCGCGCCCAACGCGGGCAAGTCGACGCTCACCAACCGGCTGGTGGGGGCCAAGGTCTCCATCGTCACCCAGAAGGTGCAGACGACCCGCTTCCCGGTGCGCGGCGTCGCCATCGCGGGCGACACCCAGATCGTGCTGGTCGACACCCCCGGCATCTTCCAGCCGCGCCGCAAGCTGGACCGCGCCATGGTGCGCGCCGCCTGGGGCGGGGCCGAGGACGCCGACGCCATCGTGCACCTGGTGGACAGCGTCGCCGAATTGGCCGCGCCCACCAAGGAGGGCAAGCCCGCTGACCGCAAGGCCGCCATCGACGTGGAGTCCATCGTCGCGGGTCTGAAGGCCTCCGGCAAGCAAGCCATCCTGGCGCTGAACAAGATCGACGGCATGCGACGCGACACCCTGTTGGCCCTGTCGCAGCGCCTGTTCGAGACCGGCGTCTATTCCGAGGTCTTCATGATCTCGGCCGCCGACGGCTCGGGGGTCGATGACCTGAAGGCCAGGCTGGCCTCGTTGATGCCGGAAGGCCCGTGGCTCTATCCGGAGGATCAGACTGCGGACTTGCCGGCCCGCCTGCTGGCGGCCGAGATCACCCGCGAGAAGCTGTACCTGCGCGTCCACGAGGAGCTACCCTATTCGGCCGCCGTCGAGACCACGGCGTTCCAGGAGCGCAAGGACGGCGGCGTGCGCATCGAGCAGACCATCTACGTCGAGCGCGAAAGCCAGCGGCCGATCATCCTGGGGAAAGGCGGCCAGACCCTGAAGTGGATCGGCCAGAAGGCCCGCGAGGAACTGATCGAACTGCTCGACCGTCCGGTGCACCTGTTCCTGCACGTGGTCGTCGACGAGCGCTGGGCCGACAAGCGCGAGTTCTACGGCGACGTCGGCCTGGACTTCGACGTCTAGTTCCTCCGCACAGTGATGTTGACGGTTTGACCTCCGGTGCGACGTTGATCCTTCCTTTCCCACGAAGTGGGAGAGGGGGACCGCGCGCCGAAGCCGGCGCTAGCCGGCTGGAGAGCGCGGGGTGGAGAGGGCAGGCCTCATCCGCCGAGGTCCGCCCGGTCCGGTCGATCCACCGAGCCTGAGGCCTGCCCTCTCCACCATCGGCTCTTCGGCCGATGGTCCCCCTCTCCCACTTCGTGGGAAAG